>NZ_LSKN01000089.1:0-1019 GCF_001557075.1 Methylobacterium sp. CCH7-A2 | reverse complement strand
GATCTGTGTTTGAGACAGGCCGCCCGGGAACTGGCCTCGATCTATTTACTATCCGTTTTAAGAAGGCGACCGGCGATCTCCCGGCCGACAGCTTTCCAGAACCGAAGTGCTTTCCAATTTGCCTCTCCGATGGCTTGTCGTTCGCTGTGCCGGGCAGCCGCATGTGCGTCACAACGGTGATCGCGGATGATGATTGCAGCAGAAAGCGAGACCGCACGCTTCCAAGCCCGCCTACGGGCAACTAATCGAGCAATCAGTCGGCGCATAGAGCGGCAATATCTCGCCGAAACAATACGTCAATCAGATGGCAAGATTCAGCATAACTCATAATCCTACTCCTAGCCAATCGGTCCGTCGCCAGTGGGCCTGCCATCCGGCGGGTCCAGTTCGCAAGGTGTGACGTCGTCGAACTCGTAGAACGCGGTGAGGGGCTGCAGATCCGAGGCGCGTTAACGCGACAGATGCAGCCGCAGCAATGGAAACCGATCTGCTGGGCAAGACCAAAGACAGCGCCGTAAACCAACTTTTGACAGCCGTGGCTTATTGCGAGCCAAAACGGAGGCCGCGATGACCGTAGTGGGTTTTCAATTCGCTGTGACTTCACGGACGCAATCTGGCGTCCAAGTGTTTTTGGTGGCGGCGTCAACGCAGTACAGTGCTGAGCGCATTCTTCAGCGTGACCAGTCCCTGATCGCTGGAGCAACAATCGAACTTCAGCGGCAGCTGACGGCCGATGCCCTCGCAAAATACGGCCTTGTATCGGGAAAGGTCATCAAGCTGCGGTGAGCGCCCGATGTCACCGAGGTACGAACTGCCGGCAGTCGTTCGCCCGAACGGGATGCGCCAGGGCCGGACGTGGAGGCATTGCGAGGCAGAAGACGTTTACGGCTCCGATTTTCAAGCGACCGCCCGCGGCTGCCTCACAGGCTCGAGATTGTATCCGAGCGAGAAGCGGGAATTGCATGGGTCGTGTCCCATAGCGTGGTGTAGCTGACGGTGGTCACCGGCGATTGCCGGTT
>NZ_LSKN01000088.1:0-149534 GCF_001557075.1 Methylobacterium sp. CCH7-A2 | reverse complement strand
CCTGAAGATGATGCCGCCCATGCCTGCGCCCGCCCCCGCCCCGCTGGAATTCGACGCCGCCCGTCTCGATGCCTATCTGCGCGCGGCCCTGCCCGGCCGGGCTGCGGGGCCGATGACACTGGAGCGGATCAGCGGTGGCCAGTCCAACCCGACCTTCTTCCTGTCCTATCCCGATGCGGGCACGCGCCTCGTCCTGCGCAAGAAGCCACCGGGGCCGCTGCTGCCCTCGGCCCATGCGGTCGATCGCGAATACCGGATTCTCAAGACGCTGGCGGGCTCGGCCGTCCCGGTGCCGCCCGTATTGCTGTTCGAGGCGGATGAGGGCGTCGTCGGCACACCCTTCTACCTAATGGAGCGGCTGGAGGGCCGCGTCTTCCACGACACCGCCCTGCCGGGCGTGACGCCCGACGACCGCAAGGCGATGTATTTCGCCATGGCCGAGACGCTGGCCGCGCTGCACGGCTTCGACTGGCAGGCGGCGGGGCTGGCCGACTACGGCAAGCCCGGCAACTACTACGCCCGCCAGATCGCCCGCTGGAGCCGGCAGTGGCAGGAGACGAAGACGCGCGATATCCCCGCGGTCGACCGCGCCTTCGCCTGGCTGAGCGAGCATCTCGACGAGACGCCGGAGACGACCATCGTCCATGGCGATTTCCGGCTCGGGAACCTGATGTTCGCGCCCGATCGCCCCGAAGTGATCGCCGTGCTCGACTGGGAGCTCTCGACGCTAGGGCACCCGCTGTCGGACGTCGCCTTTTCCTGCCTGCCCTGGCATTCGACGCCCGCCATGTATGCCGGCATCGTCGGGCTCGACCGGCAGGCGCTGGGCATTCCGACGCAAGCCGCCTATCTCGACCGCTACTGCACCGCCGCCGGCCGCGCCGCGGGGCCGGGCCGCTTCCACCTCGCCTTCTCGCTGCTGCGCTTCGCGGTGATCCTAGACGGCATCGCGGCGCGGGCGAAAACCGGCAACGCCGCGGCGGAGAATGCGGTGGCGGTCGGCGAGATGGCGGAGAGTTTCGCGCTGCGGGCAGAGGCCGTGATCGACGGCCGCGACTGAGGGACGACACCATGGATTTCGCCTATTCCGCCAAGGTCGAGGAGCTGCGCAGGCGGCTGCAGGCGTTCATGGACGCCCATGTCCAGCCGGCCGATGCGCGCTATCGCGAGGAGGTCGAGGCCGGGCGCTATCCCATCGCGCTGATCGACGGGCTGAAGGCGCGGGCCAAGGCGGAAGGGCTGTGGAACCTGTTCCTGCCGGCGCTGAAGCCCGACGAGCCGGGCACGCGGCTCTCCAATCTCGAATATGCGCCGCTGGCCGAGATCATGGGCCGGATCTACTGGTCGTCGGAGGTGTTCAACTGCAACGCGCCCGACACCGGCAACATGGAGATCCTGCATCTCTTCGCGACGCCGGAGCAGCGGGCGCGCTGGCTGGTTCCCCTCATGAACGGCGAGATCCGCTCGTGCGTCGGCATCACCGAGCCCGGCGTCGCCTCCTCCGACCCGACCAATCTCCAGACCACGATCATCCGCGACGGCGACGACTACATCGTCACCGGCCGCAAATGGTGGACGACCGGGGCGCTGCATCCCAACGTCACATTCTGCATCGTGATGGGGCTCTCGGACCTCTCTCCCGATGCCGACCCGCACAAGCGCCACTCGATGATCATCGTGCCGATGGATGCGCCCGGCGTCAGCGTGATGCGCAACCTACCGCTGCTCAACCACCATTCGCCGGAGGGGCATACCGAGACCGATTTCGACGCCGTACGCGTGCCCGCCACCAACCTGCTCGGCGAGGAAGGCGCGGGCTTCGCGCTGGCGCAGGCGCGGCTGGGGCCCGGGCGCATCCACCATTGCATGCGCTCGATCGGCCAATGCGAGGTGGCGCTCGAGCTGATGGTGGAGCGGGCTCTGCAGCGCAAGGCCTTCGGCCGCACCCTCTCCGACTACGCCAATGTGCAGGACTGGATCGCCGAGGGGCGCATGGAGATCGACCAGGCGCGGCTGCTCTGCCTGCGCGCCGCCTGGATGATGGACACCCACGGCAACAAGGCCGCCCGCACCGAGGTCTCGGCGATCAAGGTCGTCGCGACGCGTCTGCAGACCAAGATTGCCGACCGGGCGATGCAGGTCTTCGGGGCGGCCGGGCTCTCCAACGACACGCCGCTGGCCTTCATCTACTCCTGGGGCCGGGCGCTGCGCTTCATCGACGGCCCCGACGAGGTCCATCTGCGCACCGTCGCCCGCGCCGAGGTCAAGAAGCACCAGCAGAGCAACCGCAGCACCTTCGCCGAGCAGGGCGTGCGGGTGCCTTACCGCAAGCCCAACGCCTAGCGATGGGTCCGTCTGGTCCGATCTGGCTCTATGACGGCGTCTGCGTGCTGTGCTCCGGCGCCGTGCAGTACACACTGCGCCATGAGCGTGCGCCTGCGATCCGCTTCGTCGCGATCCAGTCGCGCGAGGGCCGCGCGCTGGCGCAGGCCCATGGCATCGACCCCGACGATCCCGAGAGCTTCCTGTTCATCGAAGACGGCAAGGCGCTGGCGAAATCCGACGGCGTGCTGGCGCTGCTGCGGCATCTGCGCGGTCCGGCGCGGCTGCTGCGGATCGGCGCCGTGCTGCCACAGGCGATGCGCGACTGGCTCTACGACCGCGTCGCCCGCAACCGCTACCGCTGGTTCGGCCAGAAGACCGCCTGCGAGAGGCCCGATCCCGCCCAGCGCCACCGCTTCACTCTGCCGGAGGGGACATGACGCACGAAGCCTCTCACGATCCGGGTTTCAGCACCGCGCGCGCATAGGATTCCAGCACGGCGTTCATCCGCGTCTGGTAGCCCTTGCCCGTCGCCTTGTAGGCGTCGAGAACGGATTGCTTGACGCGCAGGGTCACGGGCCGCGTCAGGTCGGGCTCGACGACGCGGGCATTCTTCCAGAACGCGTCGCCGAGCTCGGGAATGTCGCTGTAGTCGATCTCGGACTCCGGCATCGCGGCCAGTTCCTCAATCGTCGGCTCCTGCTTGTATCGCGTCTTCATAACGTCTCCTTTCCGCCCGGTTGGCTCGCCGGGCGGAGATGATCCTGACCACGCCCTGTCGATCGGTGTGGACGACGGTGAGGAACAGGACGGACTCGACGATGCCGATCGAGATCTCGCGGACCTCGCCATATTCAGCCCGCCCGTCGACGACGGTCAGAACCCGGTTCTCGAAGATGCGCGACGCGCGCTGGAAGCTGACGCCGTGCTTGGCGATATTGGCCGCGTTCTTGTCCTCGTCCCATTCGAACATGGTCGCCGATTGTTAATACAAATTGTATTGCCAATCAACGGTGGCCGTCACTCAGCCGGAGCTGGCAGAGGTTTCCCCTCGTCCCGCGGGCGACTGAAAACCCGCCCCAGACCCTCCGACAGCCTGTCCATGTAGATGAACAGGACGGGCGTGATGAACAGCGTCAGCACCTGGCTGATCATCAGCCCGCCGACGACGGCGATGCCGAGCGGCTGGCGGAGTTCCGCGCTGGCGCCGGCGCCGAGCGCGATCGGCAGCGTGCCCATCAGCGCCGCGAGCGTCGTCATCAGGATCGGCCTAAAGCGCATGACGCAGGCCTGGTGGATCGCGTCCTGCGCGCTCTGGCCCTCGCGCTTCAGCACCAGCGCGACGTCGATCATCATGATCGCGTTCTTCTTGACGATGCCGATCAGCATCAGGAGGCCGATGATCGCGATGACCGAGAGGTCGAGGTCGAACAGGCGCAGCGCGCCGAGCGCCCCGATCGCGGCCGAGGGCAGCCCGGTCAGGATCGTCAGCGGGTGGATGAAGCTCTCATAGAGGATGCCGAGCACGATGTAGATCGTCAGGATCGCGCCGGCGATCAGCAGACCCTGATTGGCGAGCGAGTCCTGGAAGGTCTTGGCGGTGCCCGCCAGCGTGGTCGAGAGCGAGGCCGGCAGGCCGATCTGCGCCTTCAGCGCCTCGATGCGCTGGACGCTGTCGCCCAGCGCCACACCCGCCGGCAGGTTGTAGGCGATCGTCACCGCCGGGAGCTGCCCGAGCTGGTTGACGGTGAGCTGGCCGGCGCGGCGCTCGACATGCGCGAAGGCGCCTAGCGGCACCAGCGTGCCGTTGCCGGCGCGCACGCGGATCTGGTCGAGGCGGTCGGGCGTCCAGCCGCCCTTCGGGTCGAACTCGACCACGACCTGATAGCTGTCGCCGGCGGTGTAGATGGTCGAGACCTGGCGGACGCCGAAGCCGGAATACAGAGTCGAACGAAGGACATCGGCGCCGATCTTCAACTGGTTTGCCTTGTCGCGGTCGACCACCAGCGTCGCCTCCAGCGCGTTGTTCTGGAGGTCGGTGGTGACGTCGGCGAAGCTTCCGCGGTCGCGGCCCATCGCATCGGCGAGGCGCACCGCCCAGTCGTTCATCAGGCCCTGGTCGAGCCCCTGCACGACGAGCTGGTACTGGCTCTTGGCGGCGCGTGCGCCGATGTTGAGGTTCTGCACCGGCGTCATGAAGACGTTGATGCCGGCGACGCGCGACAGGTCGCGGCGCAGGTCGGCCAGCACTTTCTGTAGCGCCGGGCGCTCGCCCTGCGGCTTCAGCTCGACGAACAGGCGCCCAGCATTGAGCGCGCCGGCGCTGCCCGAGCTGCCGCCGACGGTGGAGGCGACATGGGCGACATGGGGCGAGGCTCGGAAGACACGGGCGACCTCGTCCTGCGCCTGCTTCATCGCGGTGAAGGAGATGTCCTGCCGGGCCTCGGTCGAGACTTGGAGCTGGCCGATATCCTCCTGCGGGAAGAAGCCCTTGGGCGTGGTCTGGAGCAGCCAGACCGTCGCTGCCAGCGTGGCGAAGAAGGTCAACAGGATCGCCGGCTTGATGCGCAGGCACAGCACGAGCGCGCGGTCATAGCCCGAAAGTAGCGCCGCGAAGGCGCGCTCCAGCGCGCGGCCGAAGGCGTTCTCCTCCTGCGCCGGCCCGTGATGCGACAGAAGCCGGGCGCAGAGCATCGGCGTCAGCGTCAGCGAGACGAAGGCCGAGGCGAGGATCGAGACCGTGACCACGACGGCGAACTCGTTGAAGATGCGGCCGATGACGCCGCCCATCAGCAGGACGGGGATGAAGACCGCGACCAGCGAAAGCGAGATCGAGACGATGGTGAAGCCGATCTCGGAGGAGCCCTTCAGCGCGGCGTCGAAGGCCGAAAGACCGTCCTCCTCCATGTGGCGGACGATGTTCTCGAGCATCACGATGGCGTCGTCGACGACGAGGCCGACCGAGAGCGTCAGCCCCAGAAGCGAGATGTTGTCGATCGAGAAACCGAAGGCATACATCGCCGCCAGCGTGCCGACGATCGAGATCGGCACGGCGACGGCGGGGATGAAGGTCGCCGCCAGCCGCCGCAGGAACAGGAAGATCACCATCACCACCAGCGCGATGGTCAAGAGCAGCGTGAACTGGACGTCCTCGACCGCCTGACGGATCGAGCGCGAGCGGTCGTTCAGCAGCGAGAGCGAGGCGGCGGCCGGCAACTGCTCCTCGAAGGCCGGCAGCATCGCCTTGACCTTGTCGACAACCGCGACGGTGTTGGCGTCGGGCTGGCGCTGGACGGCGAGGACGACGGCGGGAATGCCGTCATAGGTGCTGGCGGTCTGCAGGTTCTCGACGGAGTCGATGACCTTGGCGACATCGCCCAGCCGCACCGGGCGGCCATTGCGGTTGGCGACGATGACGTTGGCGAACTGGGCGGCATTGGCGAGCTGGGTGCGGGCCTGGATGGTGAGCTGCTGGTTCGTGCTCTGCAGCGTGCCGACCGGGGTGTTGGCGTTGGTGGCGGTGATCGCACTCTGCAATTCGTCGACGCCGATGCCGCGCGCGGCCAGCGCGACGGGGTCGACCTGGATGCGGACGGCGTATTTCTGGCTGCCGTAGATCTGCACCTGGGCGACGCCGTCCACGGTGGAGAGCGCCGGCGAGATGACCTGCTGGGCGAAGGCATCGAGCTGCGACAGCGGGATCAGGTCGCTCTTCAGCGCCAGCAGGATGATGGGCGCATCGGCCGGGTTCACCTTCCGGTAGCTCGGCGGCGTCGTCATCTCCAGCGGCAGCTGCTTCTGGGCGCGGGCGATGGCGGCCTGCACATCGGCGGCGGCCGCGTCGATGTTGCGGTTGAGCACGAACTGGATCGCAATCGAGGTCGAGCCCTGGGCGTTGGTGGTGGCGATCGAGTCGATGCCGGCGATGGTGGCGAACTGCTTGATCAGCGGCGTCGCGACCGAGGTCGCCATCGTATCGGGCGAGGCGCCCGGCAGCTGGGCCGAGACGTTGACGACCGGGAACTCGGCGCGCGGCAGCGCGGCCACCGGCAGGAAGCGCCAGGCGAAGAGGCCCGCCATGACGAGCGAGGCCGACATCAGGATGGTCGCGACCGGATGGCGGATGCAGAAGCCGGAGAGGTTCATGAGCGCTCTCCCTGGGCGACGGGGGCCGGCCTGGGCGCGGCCGGCGGGGACTGCGGCGGCTGCGGCTCACGGAAGCGGGCGCCCTCCTTCAGCCGCTGCTGGCCGTCGACGACGACACGCTCGCCGGGCTCGACGCCGGCGGTCAGGGCCGTGCGGTCGCCATCGGCGAGGGCGACGGTGACCGGCCGCAGCGACACGGTCTGGTCCGCCTTCGCGACGAAGACATAAGGCCCCTTCTGCCCGGCCTGGACGGCGACGGTCGGCACCACGACGACGTCCTTCAGCGTATCGGCGGCGATCTCGACATCGACGAACTGGCCGGGCCAGAGCGCGAGATCGTCATTGGCGAAGAGCGCCTTGGCGGTGATCGTGCCGGAGCTCATATCGACGGCGGAGTCGACGAAGTTGAGCGTGCCCGTCACGGCCGGGCGGCCGCTGTCGGGGATGCGCGCGCTGACGGCGACCGGCCGGCCCGAGGCGAGCGCGCCCTGCAGCACCGGGAGATCCCGCTCCGGCAGGGCGAAGCCGACGCGCAGCGGCTTCATCTGCGTGATCGTCACGAGGCTCGCGCCGGAGGTGCCGGCGGCGACGAGATTGCCCGGCGTCACCTGCACCGCGCCGGCCCGCCCGTCGATCGGCGCGGTGATGCGGGCATAGCTCAGCTTCAGCCGGTCGGCCTCCAGCGCCGCCTTGTCGGCGAGGATGGTGGCGGCGGAGGAGCGCTCGTCGGCGGTGGCCTGATCGACCGATTGCTGGGTGCCGGCATTGCGCGCCAGAAGCTGCTGGTAACGCGCAAGATCGCCCTCGGCGCGCCTGTGGGTCGCTTCGTCTCGGGCGATCGCGGCTTCGTCCTTGTCGATCTGGGCCCGGATGTCGCGGTCATCGAGGGTGAAGAGCAGGTCGCCCTTGCGGACAAACTGGCCGTCGACGACGTGCTGCTCGACGATCTGGCTGTCGATGCGCGACTTGAGCACAACGCTGGCCGGCGTCTCGACGAAGCCGATGGCACGCTTGCGGACCGGCATGTCGGCCCGCTCGGCCATGGCGGTCACCACCGCCGCGGGGGCGCCGTCGCTGCTCCGGCCGGCGCGGGCGCTGCGTGCGCCCTCCGTGGGATCGACCGCGCCGCGCGAGGTGGCGAGCCAGTGGCCGCCGGCGAGCCCGACGGCGGCGAGGCCGGCAATGGCGAGGATGGTCTTGCGCTTCATCGATCGGCTCCGGTGATCAGGCTGCGCCGGCGGTGGCGGCGGTGGGAACGGCGGGTCCGGCCTGGCGTTCACGCCGACCCTCGCGAATGCGGCTGCGGATGGTGGCCAGCGTGTCGAGCGTGGCGCGCAGGGCCTCGTCCTCGACCTCGCAGAGCAGTTCGGTGGCGATCTCGGTGCGCAGCGCGTCGAGCCCCTCGACCAGCGCCCGGCCCTGGGGCGTGAGGTAGAGCAGATGCGCGCGCCGGTCGGCCGGGTCGGCCCGACGCTCGACCATCCCCTGCCCCTCGAGCCGGTCGATCAGCCGCGCCACCGAGATCGGCTGCATGTCGAGTTGCTCGGCCATCGCGACCTGGTTCTGGCCCTCGCGGCGCCGCAGCCGCGAGAGGATGCCCCATTGGGCGCGGGTGGTGCCGTGCTCGCGGGCACGCTGGTCGACATAAGTGCGCATCAGCCGCGCCGTTTCGACCATCTGGAACATCAGCTCGCGCCGAAGGGGCCGCTCCATTGCAGTCTCCTTATGATAAGCAGGCTTATCAATTGCTGCGATTGCGGCCAAATGCGGGCGGATCTTCGCGCCCGCACAATCTCTTGATGCGCGCCGGCGGCAGTGGCCGCGGGCGCGGCGGGCGCCTATACCGACTGAGCCTTCCAGGAGACCCGTGATGAGCCAGCTCTTCAGCCCCTACCAGATCGGCGGATTGACCCTCGCCAACCGCATCGTGATCGCGCCGATGTGCCAGTATTCGGCCGAGAACGGCCAGACGACCGACTGGCATACGATCCATCTCGGCAATCTCTCGCATTCGGGCGCCGGCCTGCTGATCATCGAGGCGACGGCGGTCGAACCGGCCGGGCGCATCAGCCCGCAGGATGTCGGGCTGTGGGACGACGGGACGGAGGCCGCGCTGGCCAGGACGCTGAAGGCCGTGCGCAGCCATTCCGACATGCCGATCGCGATCCAGCTCGCCCATGCGGGCCGCAAGGCGTCCGTGGCGCAGCCCTGGCATGGCGGCGGTCAGCTCACGCTGGATACCGGCGGCTGGGAGACGGTCGCCCCCTCCCCGGTCGCCTTCGACGGCCATGCCCGCAATCCCCGCGCGCTGACGACCGACGACATCGCGCGGCTCTGCGAGCGCTTCGCGGAAGCGGCCCGGCGCTCGGTGCGGCTCGGCTTCGCCGCGATCGAGCTGCATGGCGCCCATGGCTATCTGATGCACCAGTTCCTCTCGCCGCTTTCGAACCGGCGCGAGGATGATTTCGGCGGCTCGCTGGAGAACCGGATGCGTTTCCCGCTCGCGGCCTTCGAGGCGGTGAAGGCCGTGGTGCCGGCGGGTTACCCCGTCGGGGTCCGGCTGTCGGCGACCGACTGGGTGCCGGGTGGCTGGGACCTCGAGCAGACGCTCGCCTTTTCGCAGGCGCTGAAGGCGCGCGGCGCCGATTTCATCCATGTCTCCAGCGGCGGCAATTCCGGCGCGCAGCAGATTCCGCTGGGGCCGAACTACCAGGTGCCCTTCGCGCGGGCGGTGAAGCAGGCGACCGGCCTGCCGACCATCGCGGTCGGGCTGATCACCGAGGCCGAGCAGGCGGAGGCGATCGTCGGCACTGGCGACGCCGATCTCGTCGGCATCGCGCGCGGCATCCTCTACGATCCGCGCTGGCCCTGGCACGCCGCCGCGCAGCTCGGCGCCACGGTCAAGGTGCCCAACCAGTATCTCCGCTCGCAGCCGCGGCAGTTCAAGACGCTGTTCGGCTGACGCGCGGGTTCAGTCTCCGCCGTCATCCCGGCCGGAGCGCAGCGGAGAGCCGGGATCCATTCCTGACCCTTTCCGCCATCGTTCCGGACTAGATCCCGGGTCTCCCTTCAGTCGCCCGGGATGACCCAGCGGGATTTGCCATAATCAATCGAGACGAACCGTCATGACCGCCTATGCGAACCTCTCCGCCCATTTCGGCCGGGCCGCCGCGCTCGGGAACGCCATCGGCATCCTGCAATGGGACAATGACGTGATGATGCCGAAGGGCGCGGCCGGCACGCGGGCCGAGAGCCTGGCGCTGCTGCGGGTGATGCATCACGGCCTGACCACCGATGAACGCATCGGCGACTGGCTGGCCGAGGCCGAGGTGCAGGACGGGCTCGGTCCCTGGGAGCGGGCCAATCTGCGCGAGATCCGGCGGCTCTGGACGGTCGAGACCGCCTTGCCGGCCGATCTCGTCGAAGCCTCCTCCAAGGCGATCTCGGCCTGCGAGATGCGCTGGCGGCAGGCCCGGGCCGAGAGCGATTTCGCCGGCCTGCTGCCCTTCCTCGCCGAGGTGCTCACGCTGCAGCGGGAAATCGGCCGGGCCAAGGGCGAGAAGCTCGGCCTCTCGCCTTACGATGCGCTGCTGAACGACTACGAGCCGGGCGGCCGCTCGGCCACCATCGACGCGCTGTTCGACGATCTCGCCGCCTTCCTGCCGGGCTTCACGCAAGAGGCGCTCGCGGTTCAGGCGCGGCGCCCGCAGACGCCCGATCCGGAAGGGCCCTTTGCGATCGAGGCGCAGCGGGCGCTCGGCCTCCGGATGATGGCGGCGCTGGGCTACGACTTCGAGCGCGGGCGGCTCGACGTCTCGACCCATCCCTTCTGCGGCGGCGCCGACAATGATGTCCGCATCACCACCCGCTATGACGAGGCGGATTTCGCCAAGGCGCTGATGGGCGTGCTGCACGAGACCGGGCATGCGCTCTACGAGCAGGGCCGGCCTCAGGCCTATCTCCACCAGCCGGTCGGCCAGGCGCGCGGCATGAGCCTGCATGAGAGCCAGTCGCTGCTGGTCGAGATGCAGGCCTGCCGCTCGGAAGAGTTCATCGCCTATGCCGCGCCGCTGATGCGCGAGGCCTTCGGAGGCTCCGGCCCGGCCTGGGAGACGGACGCGCTGTGGCGGCGCTACACCAGGGTCGAGCCGGGCTTCATCCGCGTCGATGCCGACGAGGTGACCTATCCGGCCCATGTCATCCTGCGCTACCGGCTGGAAAAGGCGCTGATCGCCGACGCGATGCCGCTTTCCGAACTGCCCGTCGCCTGGAGCGCCGGCATGAAGGAGCTGCTCGGCGTGACGGTCCCGAACGACCGCCTCGGCTGCCTGCAGGACGTGCATTGGCCGAGCGGCGGCTGGGGTTATTTCCCGACCTATACGCTGGGCGCCATGACCGCCGCCCAGATCTTCGACGCCGCCTGCCGGGCCCAGCCCGAGATCCTGCCCGGCATCGGGCGGGGCGATTTTGCGCCGCTGCTGGCCTGGCTGCGGACCAACATCCACAGCCAGGGCTGCCTGCTGGAGACCGACGATCTGCTGACGCAGGCGACGGGCCGGCCGCTCGATGCCTCGGTGTTCAAGGCGCATCTTCAGCGGCGCTATGGCGGCTGAGGCTCGATCGAATTAAACTCATTCCAAACAATGACTTAGGATACCACCGACGCTGGCCAGCCATGTTCTGAACAGGCTTGCCAGCGAAGCTCCGGCGGCCGATTCAGGCGCATCGCCCCCAAGGTGTCCCGATGACCGAAGCCAAGCCCCTGCCCCGCATCACCATCACCTATTGCTCGATGTGCCAGTGGATGCTGCGAGCCGCCTGGCTCGGCCAGGAGCTGCTCTCGACCTTCGGGCAGGATCTCGGCGAGGTCGCGCTGATCCCGCGCACCGGCGGAATCTTCCAGATCCATTACGAGGGCGAGCTGATCTGGGACCGCAAGAGCGAGGGCGGCTTCCCCGATTCCAAGGTGCTGAAGCAGCGCGTGCGCGACCGCCTCGATCCCGAGCGCAGCCTCGGCCATGTCGACGGGCATGCGGCGACGGAGAGCGTTTGAGCCCGCGCGTCATGGTCGGGCTTGACCCGACCATCTCGGAAACCAGAGCTCTCTTGTCCTGAGCTTCTCGGGTCTGCGCTTGGCTTCGCCCGAGAATGACGCGCACTAGACGGCGCGCTTCCGCGTCGCCTCAATCCAGGCCTTCAGCCGCGCTTCCGGATCGGCGTTCAGCGTGATGTCGGTGACCGCCGAGACGATGTCGGCGCCCGCTTCGAAGACGCCGGACGCGCGCTCCAGCGAGACGCCGCCGATGCCGACGAGCGGGATGGCGCCGAGGCGGCGCTTCCACTCGGTGACGCGTTCCAGCCCCTGCGGCGCCCATTTCATCGCCTTCAGGATGGTCGGGTAGACCGGGCCGAGCGCGACATAGTCCGGCTGCGTGGACAGCGCGCGCTCCAGCTCGGCCTCGTCATGGCTGCTGACGCCGAGCCGCATGCCGGCCTTGCGGATCGCCGCGAGATCGGCGCCGTCGAGATCCTCCTGGCCGAGATGGACGAAGTCGCAGCCCTCCTCGATGGCCAGCCGCCAGTAATCGTTCACGACCAGCACGCAGCCGGCATCAGCGCAGAGCGTCTTCGCGCGGGCGATCTCGCGGCCGGTCTCGGCTTCGCTGCGGTCCTTGACGCGCAGCTGCACCAGTTTCACGCCGAGCGGCAGCATGCGGGCGAGCCAGTCGGCGCTGTCGAAGATCGGATAGAACGGGTCGACCTTCATCGAGGCTGCTTTCACGAGAGGAAGGCCTTGCCCATGACCGGGGTCGAGGGCGCCGCCATGTCGCGCGCCTCGATCGGCTGCGCCTGGAAGGCCTGGTGGCCGGCCTCGATCGCCTTCGCGAAAGCCTGCGCCATCAGCACCGGATCGCCCGCCTTGGCCACCGCCGTGTTGAGCAGGATCGCGTCATAGCCCAGCTCCATCGCCTGGGCGGCGTGGGAGGGCAGGCCGATGCCGGCATCGACCACCAGCGGAACACCGGGGAAATGCGCCCGCATGCTGCGCAGGCCGTAGACATTGTTCAGGCCGCGGCCCGAGCCGATCGGCGCGCCCCAGGGCATCAGCACCTCGCAGCCGGCATCGAGCAGGCGGCCACCGACGACGAGATCCTCGGTGGTGTAGGGGAAGACCTCGAAGCCGTCCTTCGTGAGGATGCGCGCGGCCTCGATCAGCCCGACGACATCGGGCTGGAGCGTGTCGTCCTCGCCGATGACCTCGAGCTTGATCCAGTTCGTACCGAAAACCTCGCGCGCCATCTGGGCGGTGGTGACGGCCTCCTTGACGCCGTGGCAGCCGGCCGTGTTGGGCAGCACGCGCACGCCGAGATCGCGGATCAGCGACCAGAAGGCCTGCCCGGCCCCGCCCTCGCCGGCCTCGCGCCGCAGCGAGACGGTGACGATCTCGACGCCCGACGCCTTCACCGCATCCGCCAGGATGGCCGGAGACGGATATTGCGCCGTGCCGAGGAAGAGCCGGCTTTTCGGCTCGAAACCATAGAAGCTCGCCATCTCGGTGATCCTCTCAGCCGCCCTGCATCGGGGCGACGACCTCGATGCGGTCGCCCTCGTTGAGCGTGACGGTCTCGCGCTTGCGCGCCGGGACGAAATCGCCGTTCACAGCCGTGGCCACGACCTTGCCGGCATAGCCGAGCTCGGCCAGCGCCTGCTCGAGCGTGGTGGCCGTGACCTCGCGCGGCTCGCCGTTAAGCAGCAACGTCATGAAGCCTCTCCGGGATGCTGGCGGGATCGAGCAGGGCCTCCGCCGCCAGCCGCGCCATCGCGGGGCTCAGCAGAAAACCGTGCCGATAGAAGCCGTTGACATGGATGACCCGGCCACGACGCGTCAAGCGCGGCAGGTTGTCGGGAAAGGCCGGGCGCGCATCGACGCCGATCTCGACGATCTGCGCCTCGCCGAAGGCCGGATGCAGCGCATAGGCGCCGCCGAGCAGTTCCAGCATCGAACGCGCGGTGACGGCGCTGCGGTCGCCGCCCTCGATCATCGTCGCGCCGACCATGAAGATGCCGTCCGCCCGCGGCACGACATAGAGCGGGATGCGCGGATGCAGCAGCCGAACCGGGCGCGACAGGGTGACGTCTCGGGTGCGCAACAGCAGCATCTCGCCCTTGACGCCACGCAGATCCGGCAGCGCCCCGCGGGCGGCGAGACCCCGGCAGTCGAGCACGGCATCGGCAGCCACATCCTCGGGGGCGACCTCGCGGCCGTAATGGATGCGTCCGCCCAGAGCGATCACCTTCGCCGCCAGCCCTGCCAGCGCCAGGCGCGGATCGAGATGGCCCTCGCTCTCGAAGAAGAGCGCCTTGCCGAAGCGCCCGGCGAGATCGGGCTCCAGCGCGGCGATGGCCTCGGCCTCGATCTCGACCAGATGGGAGGTGCGACTGGCGAAGCGGCGCAGTTCGGCGCGATCACGGCTGGGAGCGACCACGAGCGTGCCCTTGCGGACGACGCCCTCGACATGGCGCTCCCACCAGCTCGCCGCCTCCTGGCCGAGCCTGACGACCGGCTCCTCGGCGCTCTCGCCCTCGCACCAGGGCGCCAGCATCCCGCCGGCCCACCAGGAGCAGGCTTTCGCCCCGGCCGTTTCGCCGCGCTCGAACAGCTCGACCTCGGCGCCGCGCCCGAGCAGCTCGACCGCGCAGGCGAGGCCGACGACGCCGGCGCCGACGATGCCGACGCGCAGCGGTGGGTTCGACCGGGACTGGATGGATGCGTGCGGCATGCCCTACCCTCGCGGCCGTGAAGGCTGCGGCCGTGGCAGGACGGGTGAAGCGACGCTGCGACGACCGTTCCCTTCGCCGGCATTATCCGGATCAGGTTCGATGGGTTGGCGACTTGCGCCTCTCAGCCTTGCGGCACCCCAACGGATCGACCTCAATCTAGGCCCGGCGGGCCGCCCGGGCAACCCTCCAAGCCATTCCGGGGCCGCCGCGCGGCCATGTCCCCCTCGTGAGGGAGGTCAGCCCAGCGGCTTGGCGAAGCGGGCGAAGGCGTCGATCGTGGGCGTCGTGCCGGCGCCGGGCCGCTGGGGTTTCAGGAAGCAGCCATCGACGACATTCGCCGGCTCCTCGAAGGCGTCCTTGATCCAGGGGATGTATTCGAGGACCGGCGTCGCCTGGTGCCAATAGGCGAGATGGACATGGACCTGGCTCATCTCGCCGGCATGGGGCGCGACCGGCAGGCGGCTGGCGAGGGCGAGATCGGCGACCTGGATGTATTCGGTGATGCCGCCGAGCCGCGTCACATCAGGCTGGACGTAGTGGATCGCGTCGGCTGCGATGAAGGCGCGGAAGGCGTCGAGCGAATAGAGCTGCTCGCCGAGCGCGACGGGAATGGAGGTGTCGCGGGCGAGCGCCGCATGCGAGCCGACATCGTCATACCAGAGCGGCTCCTCGAACCAGAAGATGTCGAGCGGCTCCGCCCGGGCGCAGAAGCGCTTGCAGGTCGGCAGATCCCATTTGCCGTTGCCGTCGATGGCGAGCGAAACATGGGGCCCGACGGCCCGGCGCACCGCCTCGAGCCGGCCGATGTCGATGCCGGGATCGGCATGGCCGACCTTGACCTTGATGCGGTGGAAACCGTCCTGCTCCACGGCCCTGCGGCAGCCCTCGACGAGCTGGTCCTTGGGGATCGAGAGCCAGCCGATATCGGTGTTGTAGGCCTCGAGCCGCGGCTTGCTGGCGCCGCCGAGGAGATGCCAGAGCGGCACGCCGGCCTTCTTCGCCTTGAGATCCCAGAGCGCGACATCCACCGCCGCCAGCGCGAGCTGGGTGATGCCGGCGCGGCCGACCCATTGCAGCGCCGGATGGCGCGCGAGCTTGAGCCAGAGCCGGCTCGTTTCCAACGCGTCTTCGCCGATCAGCAGCGGCGCATAGCAATCGCGGATGCAGGCGGTGATCAGCCGGTCGGAGGACAGATCGGCATGGGTGCCGGTGAAACCATAGCCCTCTAGCCCCTCCTCCGTGACGATCCTGGTGCCGACGACGCCCCAATGGCTGATGCGATGCGTCGAATCGGCGATCGACCCGCCGGTGACGGGGATATGCAGGATGAAGGGTTCGATTCTGGCGATGCGCATGATGGTCCTCCCGGGCCCTCCGCTCGCGACCGTTGGGGCCGCGGCGGCTTATCGGGCCCGAGACGACCACAGCCGCAGACGCGCTTCAACGCCGGAAGCGGCGCGCCCGACATGCAGGCGCAGAGGGGGCGGATCGCCGGGCGCCTGATCAGCGAGGCCAGACGCGGCGACGCAGATCCGCAACCGGTTTGCTGTGACCATCGATGATCGGGAAGAAAATGGTGCCCAGAGCTGGAATCGAACCAGCGACACTGCGATTTTCAGTCGCATGCTCTACCAACTGAGCTATCTGGGCGCCGGGGATGCGGAAGCCGCGTCCCTGTTGGTGGGCGCGGTATAGCCAGTGACGGCGGGGCTGTCCAGTCGCTTCGTCGGCTTTCCGGTCACGATCCCTCGGTCGCCCACAAGCGCCCGTTCCGCCGCCGCGAGCCCGAGAGAAAGCTTTCGCGAAACCGCGCCGCGACGGCTTGTCAAAGCGGCCGGCCATCGGGCATAGAGCATCCAACGGAGACGTGGCCGAGAGGCTGAAGGCACTCGTTTGCTAAATGAGCATACCCCACAAGGGTATCGAGGGTTCGAATCCCTCCGTCTCCGCCACCACCCCTTGATTTGATTGGGTTTTTTCTGACTTTCGCCGCCCGACCCCAACCCGAACCCCAACCGGGGACAGCGGTTGAGCGTCGTGATCGCTATGCGTTCGGCATCATTTCGCTATGCGCGGAGTGGTGAGCGCGACGAAGCGCGCCATCGTTTTCTCCGGCCACGGCTCTCCCGGCGGCGGCAGGCGGTGGGGATGCAGCACGGCGATGATGTTGCGGAGCGCCGCGCTCGGCACGGCGAGGGCCTGCCATTGCGCCTCGTCATAGCCGCGCGCTTTCGCCTCTCCCCATGCCCACATCGCCATGCTCGGCTCCCCGTTGCCGTCGAGCGCCCGCTTCGGCGCGCGCCTGCCGACGCGCGACCGCAGATGCTCGGGACGGTATCGGATGACAGGGCGGGGCATCAGTCGGCCTGAATTCCTTGAGCAGTCCTCTCACCTGCTACGACCAATTCAAACCGTTTGCGAACCTTGTCGATTGCTCGATCGATACGGGCGTCGAGGTCGAGGCTCGGGTCGCTCGTCGGTTCAAAAAACTTCTTCCGGAGCGCCATTCTTTTTTCTTCCGGCACAGGAAAGCCATGCTCCGGCTCAGACATCGACAGAGTGCTCAAATCGTCTCGGATTTCCTTGATGATGCCGATCAAGTCATCGAAATCCCGCATCGCCTCCCGGCCAAAGTGAACGCCATAGTGCGGCTTGTAATCGTCGAATTCACGCAGAACGGCGTCGATTTGATCGTACCGGAGCCTCATCGCTTCGGGTTCACTGATGATGTCAAACGTGGCGTCTTTCCACGCCATGCGTTCGCTCATCGTCACCGTGTGTCTTCGCGCGCTCTTTAGGGCGATCGAGGCGGCATAAGTCCTTCGCAGCGCCTCCTCCGCGACCGCGAGCCGCCGTTTGCCGGGCTCTTCGGTCTGCCATTTCCTGAGGCCGTCCCTCGCGATCTTGAGACCTATCGCGGCAATGATGGCCGTCGCGATCGGGCCAGCGATCTGCGCGACATCTTTTAGGATCAGCAGCCAACGGGGGGATGGTTCCATCCGATCACCATGCCAGCGCCGCCTCTGGCGCTGCAATGGGGCAGACCGTAATCAGGAGGGCATTGCCCCGCCGACCGAGGCGGAGAGGCTGACGGCAGGGTGCACGGACTATGGCCCCACTGAATTTCGACCTGCGCGGCTACGTCTTCAAGAGTGGCATCGATGTCCTGCGTTCTGCCTACACGACCGCTGCGCTGGCCCTCGTCACCAACATTGATCGGATCGAGGCCGCCAAGGCTGAATATCTGGCGTCCGGAGTGTGGGAGGGCGAGCGAGACGAAGACGGCTATATCATCTGGGACCGCGAGCAGCTTTTCGAGATCGATCTCGACATGGCGCGTCAAGGTCTGGCCGATCTGCGGAAGTCGTTCGCCCTAGCCGCCTATCACTTTTGGGAGCGGTCTGCCCGACAGTGGACCGGAGACGATCGGGGGAGGCATGACGATCTGGTACTTGGTGCCAAAGCCAAGGGGATCGAGGCGCACCCGCATCTCTCGGCCGTTCGCGATCTCGCGAACACGCTGAAACACAACAGCCCGAAATATGGCCCGGCGCTCAGAGCGAGTTGGCCTGATGTCGTGCGATCGACCAATGCCGGGGTCAGCTTCGATGGCTGGTATGGCGCCGTCGTTTTGGAAGAGGTCCACGTTGACCAGTTGTTTGCCGCTGTGGCCGCATCCGGCCCGCGCACTCAAGCATCAGGAGCAGATTGAGAGGCCGCTGTTGCGCGGCCCCTGCCTCACCCTGTCGCGTTGTCCGAGAACGCCCCGCGCAGGCTTTCGGCGGTCTTCTCGCCGACCGCCCGCGAGACCGCTGCGGCGATCTCGCGCGGATCGCCGGAGCCCGTGTTGATCGTGACGTTGTTCCGGATGCTTGGCGCGACGCTCGACTGCCTGTTCGGCGCGGGCAACGCGCTGGACGGTGCGGCGGGCGAGGCCGGAACGCCGGAGGGCATCACGCGCACCGGAACGTCCACCCCGGCGCCGAAGAGCGACCTGATCCGATCGAGCACCCCTCGCGCGGCGGCCTCGACCTTCGGCCCGTTGGCTGTAATCCCGGAAGAGATCGCCTCCGGGATCGCTCGGCCGGCATCGGTGCCGGCGTCGATCCCCACACCGTCGATCGCCTCGATCTCGCGGCGGGTTTGGAGGATGCGCTGGCGCGCCGCCTCGTTGGCATCACGGCGGCGGCGCTGCCCCCAGTCATGCTCCTGCCCCGGCGCAGCGTTCTCGCGCGTCACGCCCGCTGCGGCTGTCTTGTGGTTCGCAATGATCGTCGCGATGCCGGCGGCGAGGGCCGCCGCCCCTGCGACGCCTGCAACCGTCACGCCGCCGAGGATGCCGCCCGCCGCGCCCGCTGCGCCAGCGCCTGCGCCTGTCGCTGCCGCCCCCGCTGCTCCGGCCACGCCAGCACCGCCGAGCTTCACCGCAGCGGCCGTCAGCGCGGCCGCAGAGCCGTCCAGGGCGAGGGCTGATCCGGTGAGAGCCGCCGCCGAGCCGCCGCCCGTGACGCCCTTGACGAGCGACGCCAGCAGACCCGCAGACCTATAGGCGCCGTAGCCGGCGCCGATCAGGCCGATCGCGGTAGCGGCCTGCCGCGCGGCCGTGCCCAAGTTCGACACGTAGTCGATCGCGCTGCCGATATTGTCGAAGGAGAACGAGAGCAGCTTCGAATTGGCCTCGCCGAGCGCGAGATAGAAGTTCTCGACCGAGCCCTTCAACCGCTCGAAGGAGCCGCCGAGGCCGCCCATGATCTCGTCCGCGATCTTCTTGCCGAAGTCGTCGGGCGTGTTCCGGATCGCCTCGCGGTCCTTGCCAAGCTGCTCGAAGACCTTGCCAAGCGCACCAGCCTTGCCGCCCTGCTTGTCGGTGAACAGCGCGTTCAACTGCTGCAAGGTCGGCGCGGCCGAAAGGATCGCCGCGAGCAGCCCTTCCGCATCGACGCTGGCGACGCCGAGTTGGTGGAAATCCGCCGCGAGCTTCGCGATCTTCTGCGCGTCCTGCGCCTTCGTCTTGCCGCCCTTCGTCTTCTCGAAGCTCTCTTGCATGATCGCAGAGACCTTCGCGATGAAGGCGTCCTTATTGGCAAGCGTCTCGTCGTCTTCGAGGACCGTGGTGAGCCGCTCCCGCTGACTGGCGTTAAACGTCTTGCCGAAGCGGCGCTTCTGCATCGCCTCAAGGTTCTCGGCCGACAGGCCGCCCGGCATGGTCGTGAACTTGTTGTAGTCCACCCCCATGGCCGTCAGCGCATCGAGCCCCTTGCGGCCCGGCGAGACCAGCTTCGCAGAGATCGAGCGGATACCGACGCCCGCCTCGTCGCCCCGGAACCCGGCGCGCTTCAACCCGACGCCGAGCGCGCCAAGCGTCTCGTTCGACAGGCCCGCGAGCGTCGATGACGTGGCCGCGTATTTCATGAACTGCGACACGTCCTCGTCCGACATGCCGCCGAGCTTCGCCATGCGGACCAGCATGTTCGAAGCCCGGCGCGCCTCGGCGACGGCCTTGTCCTGCGTTGTGATGTCCTTCCCGGTCTGCATCAGGAAGGCCGTGATCCCCTCGGCGCTGGTCTTCATATCGGCGCGCATCGAGAGTGCGTAGTTCTTCACCTCCTCGGTGATCGCCTGCGCCACGGAAGCGCGCGGAAGCTGCTCCGGGAGCCGCTGCATGATCGCGGTCTGCGCCTCGACAATATCGAGGTTCGTGAACTGCGTGTCTTGGCCGATCCGCTTCGCCTGCGGGATCAGGAGGCGATCCTGATCCTCTTTCGTGATCCCGGCGTAGGCGCGCTGCCGGCGGACCCCAATGTCGAAGTCGGCCGCGCTGACGATCGCCTTCTTCCCGATCTCCTTGGCCCGGATCGCGGCCACGCCGCCGGCCACGGTCGCGGCGTCGCCGAGCGCAGCCCGGCGGGCCTGCGATCGAAGCGAGGCGGCCTCCTGCCGTTGGATCGCAGCGGTGGTGCGGTGGATGCTCGCTTGCAGGCGGTTCTCGGCGCCAGCGAGGTTGTTCGCCGCGATCCCCATCCGCTCAAGCTCGGATGCGGCGCCCCGCACGCGGGCCTTTTGCCACTCAAGTTTATTTCCGAGCTTGTCGGCCGCAGCGGTGGCGCGCTCATAGGCGGCCTGCATCTTCCGCGACGGCGCCTCGGCCGCGAGGAGTTGCCCCGCCAGATTTCGGACGTTCTCCCGCGCCTTGGCATGGGCGCGGGACATTTCGTCCAGCCTCGCGGTCTGCTCGCGCAGACCCTTGACCTTACCGAGCGCTTCCGTCGCCTTGGTGATCGCGCCGAGCGAGGCCGCCGCGCCCTTCGCCGGGCCGGAGACGCCATCGAGAAGCTTGATTGCGAGGGTGCTGGTATGCGTGGCCATGTGGCCTCCAATGCGCTCGGCCCGCCATCGAGGCGGGCCGGGGCTAGGTAAGGTGCAGGGAGCGGGCCTCGGCGAGCCGTTGAACGATCACGTCGTCCAGCGCGGCACGATCGCCGGGAGCGAGCTTGTCGGCGGCGCCGGGATCGAGACCGGCAAGCTCGTAGGAGCGGGCCAGCACGGTCGCGATGTCATCGGCAACCGCAGCGGCCTCGATCTCGGCGATCTCTCTACGCGTGGGCAGCCGAACGACGATCGAGCGGCCACACGTCTCGCCGTCCACAATGAGTACCGTTGAGGGCAGTGCGACAGCGCGAAAGACGGGTGGCGTCATGCCGCCCTCGCCGAAAGGCCGGAGGGGCGGAGGTTGACGGTCTCGGTGCGGACGATCGGCACGCGGGCCGGCTGTTCCTGCTCCTGTGTTGCAGCAGTGGCACGCTCGACCGCCCGAAGGACATCATCCGGATCGGCGGTGAAGCGCGCGTCGAGATCGAACGCGGGATCGCCCGCCGCGACCCCCGGCAGGCGGGCCGTCGCCAGCCGCTCGGCCGCGACGCCGGGCTGCCACGGCAGAACGTGGCGCGTCGTGGTCGTGATCCGATCGGCGATGCCCGTCCGGGTGAGATGGGTTCCGGGCACGCGGATCGTGAATATCGCCGACCCATCGCCGCGATCGACGAAGCCGGCGGCGCTCGGATCGACATCGACTGAGCCGAATTCGGGCCTTGCCACCCATCGCTCTGTCACCTCGACCTTGACGGTCTCCTCGGCAAGGGCGGGCGTATCCCGGAACGTCTCGACCGGATCGATCGGGTCGGCGTCCGCCGGCAGCGCAGCGTTGACGGCGGCGATCGCCGCGTCGGCCTCCGCGATCTGCCTGATGAGAGCAAGGAGATCGGCCCGGAGTTTCGGATAGCGCGCCGCGACCGCCTTGGCGGCAGCCTCCCGCTTGGTGTGCGCGGCGTCATACGCGGCTCGCCGCTCCACTTCCGCCTCAGCCTGCCGGGTGGCGGCGAGGCGTTCGACGAGGCGGGTCCGGGCGGCGCCGAGATCGACGAGATCGGCGGCGAGCGCAGCGACCTCGGCGCGGACATCAGCAGCGGCGGCATCCCCGGAGAGGACAGCATCGGCCCGCCGGTCCTCGGCAGCGGCCAGCGCGGCGCGCGCCTCGGCGGCCTTGGTGTCGAGAAAATCGATCGCAGCGGCGATCGTTGCGGCGGTCGGCGGCGCGTCCTTCGGGCTGCGAAGTAATTTGCGAATTGCGTCAAGCATTGGTCCCTGCATTGACCCTGCGGTGGCACGGTCGCCGGAGGCAATGGCAGGAGCATCGCCTCCGACTTCACCCGCGCGGTGTCCAACAGAGGCACCGGCAAATATCCACGCACAACTTACGAACGCCGTCAACTGACAATCAGCGAGAAAAGATGACATATACCAAAAAATGTATTTGGAATAATGACGTGATACTTTTCCAAATCAGTCCGTTGTTTTTCCAAAAAGCGCGTCTTGCTTTCCACCCAACGCCTCGGCCGCTTTGCCGATGCTCTCGGCAAGTTCGTTCTGCATGGCGATGATCTCGGCTTGCAGGCCGCGACGCAGCGCCGGATTTCGCGTGACGCGTGCCGGCAGCGCGTCGAGCGCCGTCCCGAACCTGCCGGCGAGGAAATCGACAACGGCCTCTGCCTCGGCGAGGGCGATGAGATCGCGCCGCTTTGCTGCAAGATCGATCTCGACGATCTGTGAGCGGAGTTCCCTGAACTTGTCGCTGGCCTTGGCCTTCGTGGCGAGGCCGGCGCGGAGATGCTCCACGATCGCGGCCACGGTGCCCGGCAGGGCGTACCTATTCCGGCCGGCCTTCCGGATCACGCCCTCCGCCTCGAAATTTCTGACGTGGCGGGCGCTCATCCCCACAAGGGCGCCGATCGTCTCGGCGGTGACAAGATCGGGCAATTCGGTCGTCATTTCACGCTCCGCGTCGGGAATTGGAACGCCATTTGTCAAACACGAGATATGCCCGTTTGCCGGGGCCGCGCGTCCCGCATGGGGTGGCCCGCCTCGCCAGTACCTTTTTCATTCCGCCCCCTCCTCGCCGATGGCCCCGCCGTCGCATTCCTGCTGTCCAGAATTGGCGCGAGCGATTGCGACGGAGGGTGATGGCGGCTCTCGGCTGATGCGGCCCTGTGCGAGCGCTGCGCGCGTTTTCGATAGAAGCGCGGCGCCTTGCGGGCTGAGGCGCGAGAGGCGCGCAGCGGCGCGCTCTCGCTCCGCTGCGGCGAGATCGCGATCGAGGGTCGAAAGGTCGAGATTGAGATCGGCGCCCGCCATGGTTGCTACGCCGCCTCCTTTGCGAACGCGGACGCGTCAATGAAGCCGAGTTCGATGAGCAATCTGTGCCAGTCGGGATCATCGAACCGCTCGATCGCAGCGCCGATGTAGTTTTCGACGGTTAGGATGCGACCTTCGAGAGCGTCGAGCGCGCTCCATGACCAATCGAGGGCGCCAACGATATCGGCGATCGTTGGCGCGGTGCGCTGCGTTCGAACGAGGCGGCGCATCGCCTGCAATGCGAGGGCTGCCGGCAGTCGCTCCGCACCGGCGACGTGCTTCACCATCGCAGCCCGCCTCGCGCTCGACGGCATGAGATCGAGCGCTGCGTTGATGATCCGGGCAAGCTCGGCCGGCTCTGCGTCCGAGGCCCTGCGAACGGCCTCGATCGCGTCACGCGCGGCCTCGATCTTGCGGCCGTCAGGCCAGCGCCGAAGCTGCTCCTCGGCCGCGCTGCGATCCGCCGCGAGAGGCTCGCGCATCAGCGCATCGATGTCGCCGAGAGCGCGGTAGGCGGCCACGTGCTGAGGCTCGACCACCACGTCCGCCGATCTATCTGATGCGGTCTCGCCGCCGCGCCTCGTCTTGGTCCAGTCGCGCCGAAGAAGCCAGTTTCGGGGCGCGAATATGCGAGTGACAGACTTCCCCTCGCACCACGAGCCATAGTTCTTCGCCCCATTCACGATCGCGACCGGATCGGACCCCTCCGCGACGGCTTGGTCCCACGCCTCGCGAGCGGCGGTCCAATGCGGCCCCTCCCATGGCTCGCCGGGCCGGTTCGGGAAGACAGCGCGGAAGCGCTCGAATTCGTAATCAGAGGACATGTCTCACCTTTCGGATTGAGGATGCTGAGAGATTGAATTTGGTGGCCGGGGCCGGCCTGCCGGCCGCCCCGCCCATCGGAAGAGTGTCGCCCCAAGCGAGTTCAGGGCCGGGGCGCGGAGCGCATCCGGCCCCAGCCTCAATCCGTTTCGTCGCGGCCAAACACCGGGCTGGGTGCCGTGTCTGTTAATAGTTCCTACTGAGGGTGCCAGCAGGTGACACCACCTCCGCCCGCCGAGGTGGTGTAGGGCGTGACACCACCTGAGGGCCTGAGGTGGTGTCATTGGGTGTCACCACCTGCGACCAACTCGTACCGGCTGGCGCGCCCACTCTTTCCCACTTCCGCGCTGATCAATCCGGCCGCCCGAAGCGTGGCCATTCTCCGGATCGCGGTGCGCCGCGACATGCCCAGTTCCTTGGCGATCTCGGCATAGGACGGGGCAAAGTCCGCCCGGCGGTCGATCCACATGAGCCCCAGCGCGAGTGCGAAAACCCGATCCGCATCGGAGAGGCCGGAGCGGACCACACGCCACATGAACGCATCGAGGTCGGCTCGGCTCTTGACGACCCGGCCCTCAACTCCCTTCATTGATTGCGTCGCGTCTGAAATGTCGCCGCTGCCGGGTTGCGCCCCGGCGGCGGCTCTTTCTTTTGGGGCCGCGCGCCTTGTCGGCGCGCCGCCCTCGGCAACAGCCGCGCGTAAGGCTGCCGTCATGGCATCGCACCTTCGCCAAGGATCACCGCGTCCCAAAGTTCCGCCCGGACGCGGCCTTCGAGAGCGGCGACCTGCTCCGCTATCTGCTCCGGCGCGAAGCCCTGTTTGGCCATCCGCTGGCGGATCACATTGAGTTCACGCGCAAGCTCGTACTCGCCGCGCTCGCGGGTGACCTGCTTGATGCGGGTCGCCAGCTTCTCAATCTGGTGCACACGCGTCGCAAGCGGGAAGGCGATCAACTTGGCCGGGCCGGCCACGGCCGGCCGGAGCCTGAGACGATCGGGGGCGGTCATCGCGCCGCCCCCTTTGTCGAGGGCATGTCGCGGACAAATTGCTCAACGGCATCGCGGGGGAAGCGAAGCTCGCGCAGCGGACGCACCGCCCGCAACTTTCCCTCTTCGACAAGGGTGTAGACGGTTGTCCTATGGATGCCGAGCAGCCGTGCCGCCTGCGAGGCAGTCAACAGGAGGGGCAACTCTTCGATCTTGGCGGGCTTCATTGCGTCGATCTCACGACGCGCCGCGACGGGGGCGCGCAAGTTGAAGGTCGCGCCCGCCGTCGCACGGGCGTTTTCTCGATCCATTCAACCCGCGCGCTGCGCTGGTATCGGCAGTTAGGAGTAGGCTCTAATCGGCGTCAAGACCAATTCGACCATCCACGATCAAATTTTCTGATCGCAGATACTTTTGTTTTCCAAAAACGGTTTTGGAAATTCTCACGCAGCGCGTTGCACAATCTTTCGTCTGAGCGAGATCACCTTATCGCCAGCTTCGGCAGGCTCTATGAATGAGGCCCACGCCACCATCATCTCGCGGCGGCGCTCAAGCGCGTCGCCGCGCCGGTATGCCGCTACGGCTTTGTCGGCGATGACGTGCGCTAGAGCCGCTTCGGCCAGTTCGGCAGGATACGTGGTCTCTTCACCCAACCAGTCGCGGAACGTGCTGCGAAATCCGTGAACGGTCACGGTCTCGCCGAGCCGGCGGAGCGCCATTTCCAAGGCCATCACCGACAAGCCGGAGCCGGGGCGCTGACCCGGAAACACGAAATCGCCGTCGCGGACTTCTGCCATTTTCCGCAGGATCGCCAGCGCAGGTTCCGCGAGCGGAACACGGTGAACCCTCTTGGCCTTCATCCGGGCCGCCGGAACGGTCCAGACGGCGGCTTCCATGTCGATTTCCGACCACCGCGCGCCAAGCACCTCGCCCGATCGAGCAGCGGTCAGGATGGCGAAATGAAGGGCATGAGCGGAAACCGAGCGAGCCTCGGCCAGCTTTGCAATGAAGGCCGGCACGGCTTCGTAGGCCATGGCCGCGTGATGGCCTCGGACCATTTTGGGCGGCTTCGTCAGCAGGCGTTCCATGTGCCCGCGCCAGCGGGCCGGGTTCACCTCAGAGCGATGCCCGAGCGCCGCCGTCGCGGATAAGACGGCCTCAATGCGGCCCCGAAGCCGAGAGGCGGTCTCCGGCTTGACGTGCCAGATCGGGGAAAGCACAGCCAGCACGTCAGCCGTCTCGATCTCGCTGACCTTCATCGCCAGCAGCTTATTGAGCGCAGCCTCGTGCCGCGCCTGCACCTTTGCGTCGATCCGGATCATCTTCGCAGCCACGGGCTCGACGCCGAGCGTCGTCTTCCACTGCTGCACGTGTTTGGCGTTTTTCAGCTTCGGGGCGATGCCCTCGATATGGTCGATTGCCGCCTCCCGGAAAGTCGGGATGGCGGCCTTTGGAACAGCCGCCTTCCGCCGCTCCTCGATCGGATCGAGGCCGGCGGCGATCAACGCGCGGGCCTCAGCGGCCAGTTCGCGGGCGCGAGCGAGGGATACCGCTTCCGCCGCCCCTACGCCCATCTCTCTCCACTTGCCCTCGCGTTTGAAAATGAATGCCCATGCCCGCGCGCCGGAGGGCTTCACGATCAGATACAGGCCGCCGCCGTCAGCATGGCGGCCGGCCTCCTTCGTCGTCGAGGCGAAGCGGGCGGAAAGCCGATTGATCTCGCGGGCCATCGGGGGCGGCTCCAAGTTGGGGTTGAAGGGGCCAACCCCAACTTCAACCCCAACCTGATACGGCGACTGACGGCTACACGCAAATACGTTCGGGAGCCCATAAGCTCCGAAATCACTGAGATCGCGGCACTTTTTACTACGCTTCGCAACGCAAGAATGCGGCTGAAAACGTATGTTTGAACTCCTCCGTCTCCGCCACTCCTAAGCCCTTGATATTGCGTACGCGGCCCGTCTCTCCGGAGGACGCTTCTGTCACAGCCGCCCGTCACAGCACGGGGGCGTTTCTCGTATGCATCGATTCGACCGAGCCTGTCTGTCGAGGGGGGCTTCCGATCCATCTGCGGCGCGAGGATGGGCAGGCGCGCTCCTTCAGAACGCGGGATCGTCGAGAAGCACGTCCGCGGTGTCCTGATAGTGCTTTTCCAGAAGCTGCACGGCCCGATCGGCCGCCCGATCCAGCACAGCCGTCAGAATAGCCTGGTGCTCGTCGCCGATCCTGCGCGTCGAGAAAACGCGCCGGATCGAGACGCGGCGATAACGGTAGAGCTGGTCGGCGAGATGGTCGCAGAAGCCGACCAGCGAGGCCGAGCCGCACTGGCTGATCAGGGTGCGGTGGAAGATCCGGTGCAGGCGCTCCCAGTCCGGATTGTCCTCGAACTGCTCCGGGTTGAGCGAGCGCGGCGTGCGGGCGAGGCGGTGATGCGCCACCACCAGCGCCTCCTCCCATTCGGGCGTCGCGGCCTCCATGGATTTGCCCAACGCCAGCCCCTCGAGCCAGCACCGCGTCATCGTGAGTTCCTGCAGCTCCGCCTTGCTCACCGGCGAGACGATGAAGCCGCGCTGCTCGCGCGACTGCACCAGCCCCTCGGAGGTGAGCCGGTTCAGCGCCTCGCGCAGCGGCGTCTGCCCGGCCTGGTAGGCCTCCATGAGGAAGCGCATCTGCAGTTTCTGGCCCGGCTTGAGCCGCCCGCAGAGAAGGTCCTCGCGCAGCTTGTCGTAGAGGTCGAGCGTTCGGGTCGAAGGGGTCGGCGCTGTCATGCGAAGGGGCTCGATCTCCTGCGAAGCCAGCGAGCGCGCGGGGCTCCCCGGCGGGCTCAAGACCTTCGATCTGTACACGTAGCCTCGCTCGTCAGAAATTTATAAATTCTGCTTTACGACGGCACATTATCGAATATGCTCGGCGCCAGCTACAAAAATCGAGTCCTTTGGAGGGATCGTGACGGGCCAGGCGGGATCGGAGCGGCGCTGGACACTCGGCGGCTGTCGCTGCGGCGTGGACATCCACGCCCATGTCGTGCCCGCGCGCTTTCCGGCCTATCTCAGGGGGGCGACGCCGAAGGGCTGGCCTGCCATGGCGGAAGCCCAGCCCTGTCACCGTCACGTCGTCATCGACGGGCGGACCTATCGCACCGTCTCCGACCGGTGCTGGGACGTGCCCAAGCGGCTCGCCGACCTGGACGGCATGAGCCTGTCGCTGCAGGCGATCTCGGCGATGCCGGAGCTGATGTCCTACTGGATGGACGCCGCCGATGCCGACGAGCTGCTGCGCTACATCAACGACCAGATCGCGGCGATGGTGGGCGAGTCCGGCGGGCGGCTGGTCGGACTGGGCGCCCTGCCCCTGCAGGACATGGACCGGGCCTTGGCCGAGCTGGAACGGCTGATGCGCGATCCCGGCTTCGCCGGGGTCCAGGTCGGCAGCAACGTCAATGGCCGGCCGATCGGGGCGCCCGATTTCGACCCATTCTTCGAGGCGGCCGAGGAGCTTGGCGCAGCCGTCTTCGTCCATGCGGTGCGCCCCTGCGGGCAGGAGCGGCTGGTCGGGCCGGGCCAGCTCCAGCAGGTGCTCGCCTATCCCGGCGATGTCGGGCTCGCCGCGGCCTCCGTGATCTGCTCCAACCTGATGCTGCGGCGTCCGCGCCTGCGGATCGCCTTCAGCCATGGCGGGGGAACGCTCGGACTGCTGCTGCCGCGGCTGGAGGAAGGCCGCCGCGTCTTCCCGGCCCTTCAGGAGAGCATCGAAGTCTCGCCGACCGAGCAGGCCCGCCGGCTGTTCTACGACGCACTCGTCTATGACGAGCCGACCCTGCAGCATCTGGTGCGCCTGTTCGGAGAGACGCAGGTGATGATCGGCACCGACTATCCCTTCAATTTCCACGAGCGCCGCCCGGTCGAGCGGATCGAAGCCGCCTTTGCGGACGAGGCGCTGCGGGCGCGGCTGCTGCGCGACAATGCGGCGGCCTTTCTCGGCCGGCCGAGCGAGGTCTCGCCATGAGCCGCTTTCCCGTCACCGCCCTGCGCTCCGTCGCGATCGGCACGCCGGACCTCGCCCTCTCCGAGCGCTTCTATACGCAGGTCTGGGGGTTGGAGGTCGCGGCGCGGCAGGGGGAAGCCGTCTATCTGCGGGCAACGGGCGCGGACCATCACGTCCTTGCGCTCCATCCTTGCGCCGCGGCGGAGATCCTGTCGGTCACGTTCCGGGTCGATGCGGCGACCGATCTCGAGCAGCTGGGCGAGCGAGCCGCGCGGCACGGCGCCCGGGTGCAGTCGGGCCCTGCCCCGACAGGCGAGCCCGGCGGCGGCGTGCTGCTCGAACTGGCCGAGCCGCAGGGCGGCGTCTACCGCTTCGTCCAGGGCGACGCGCTTCACGGCGATGCCGGCGAGAGGCCCGACCGGGCGTCGCGGCTCGCCCATGTCAACCTCAACAGCCACGATGTCGACGCCCAGACGCGCTTCTTCGAAGAGGGACTCAGCTTCGTCCTCACCGATCGCTCGAAGCTGATGGCCTTCCTGCGCTGCAACAGCGACCATCACGCCGTGGTGCTGGCGGAGGCCAAGGCCAGCGGACTCAACCACATCGCCTTCCTCGTGCCGGACTGGGAATCGGTGATGCGGGCCGCGGGCCGGCTCGTCGATGCCGGCTATCCGATCGGCTGGGGCGTCGGTCGTCACGGCCCGGGCGACAATGTCTTCGCCTATTTCGTCGATCCCGTCGGCTTCGTCGTCGAGTTTACGGCGGAGGTCCTGCAGGTCGACGACGGCTATCGCGTGCGCGGGCCCGAGGAGTGGGTCTGGCCGCCCGGCCGAACCGACCAGTGGGGCATCGCCCCGCCCAAGCCCGATCATGTGAAGGCCGCCCAGACGGCCATCGCCTATCGCCCGGGGGCCGCCCGATGAACGCCCAGCACAGGATTTCCGTTCAGGTGAGCGAGACGTCTCTTCCCGGTTCCGCGCATTATCCCGTCGTCGTGGTCGGCTTCGGGCCGAGCGGCGCCGTCGCCGCCAATCTGCTGGGCCAGCACGGCATTCGCAGCCTCGTCATCGACCGCCAGCGCGAGGTCTACGACAAGCCGCGTGCCATCGCGATCGACCACGAGATCCTGCGGCTTTTCGACAATCTGGGCCTGGCGGAGGCTGTTCTGCCCTATGTCGCGCCGTTCCACGCTTCGGAGCATTTCGGCGCCGACGGGCAGCTGATCCGCCGGATCGACACCGTGCCGGAACCCTACCCGCAGGGCTATGTGCCGACGATGGTGTTCACGCAGCCTCCCGTCGAGGCCGCTTTGCGGGCCCATGCGCAGGCGCGGCCCGGGGTCGATGTCCGCCTCGGGACGGAACTCGTCGATCTGACAGCGACACCCGATCGCGTGACGCTGGACCTGCGGCAGGACGACGGTATGCGTCGTACGATCACGGCTGACTACGTCATCGCCTGCGACGGCGCCTCGAGCGGCGTCCGGGAGCGGCTCGGCATCCGTCTCGCCGATCTGGTCTTCGACGAGCCCTGGCTGGTCGTCGACATGCAGGTGAACGAGTCGGCCCTGGCCAAGCTGCCCCCGAATTCGGCGCAGTTCTGCGATCCGCGGCGGCCGACCAGCTACATCATCGGACCGGGCACCCATCGCCGCTGGGAGATCATGCTGCTGCCGGGCGAGGATCCGCGCCTGGCGCAGACGCGGGAGCGCGTCTGGGAGCTGCTGGCGCGATGGCTGACGCCGGCGGACGCGACGCTCTGGCGGGCCGCGAGTTATCGCTTCCACGCCCTGGTCGCCGAGCGCTGGCGGCAGGGTCGCGTCTTCATCGCCGGCGACGCCGCGCATCAGCAGCCGCCCTTCATCGGCCAGGGCATGTGCCAGGGGGTGCGCGACGTCGCCAACCTGATCTGGAAGCTCGCGCGCGTGCTGGACGGACGCTCGGGCGAGGCGCTGCTCGACAGCTACGAGGCGGAGCGCAGCGCGCATGTCCGCGAGCTGACGACGCGGATCAAGGCGATCGGCCAGGTGATCTGCGAGCGCGATCCGGTGGCGGCGCGCGCCCGTGACGCCCGCATCCTCGCCGAGGGCGGCGGCCAGCCGCGCATCATCACCCGCCAGGAGATCGTGCCGCCGCTGGCGACCGGCCTGCTCGCAGACGAAACCGATCCGGCCCGCGGCCGGCTCTTCCCGCAGCCCTGGGTCGAGACGGCCAAGGGGCGTGCGCGGCTCGACGCCGTCGCGGGGGCGGGCTGCCGCGTCGTGATCGAGGACGCGCTCGCCCGCACCCTGCCCGCCGGCATCCTCGCAACGGCGCGCGCCAAAGGCCTCACCGTCATCGCCTTCGGCCCGTCCGGAGCCGGCCCCGTCGCCGAGGCCGACATCACGGTCGCCGAATGCGACGGCGTCCTGCGCGACTGGTTTGCGGGATGCGGTCGCGCCGCCGCGATCGTGCGGCCGGACCACTACGTCTTCGGCACGGCCGCCGACGGCCCGGCGCTGGCCGCGCTGATCGACGCCTTCACCCTCGGCCTCACCGCGCCCGCGCTGCCGGCGGCCTCCCTCGCCCATGCCCTGTCCTGAGAGGAAAACCTCCCGATGCGTTTTGCCACCTTCCGCCTCAACGGTGCCCCGACATGGGGCCTGATCGACGGCGAGCAGGCCGTCGATCTCGGCGCCGTGCTGTCGGGGCGCTATCCCGACCTCAAGAGCGTCATCGCCGCTTCCGCGCTGGCGGAAGTCGCCGCGGCGGCCGCCGGTGCACCGCGCCATCCGCTCTCGGCCGTGACCTGGCTCCCGGTCGTGCCGAACCCCGACAAGATCCTCTGCGTCGGGCTGAACTACGAGATGCACCGCAAGGAGACCGGCCGGGCCGAGGTCGAGAACCCCACGATCTTCGCGCGTTTCGCCAATTCGCAGACCGGCCATGGCGCCGACATCGTGCGGCCGCGCGTCTCACACGAGCTCGATTTCGAGGGCGAGCTCGCCATCGTCATCGGCAAGCCGGGCCGCTATATCGCCCGCGAGGACGCCTTCGCCCATGTCGCCGGCTATGCCTGCTACAATGACGGCAGCGTCCGCGACTTCCAGCGCCACACCCACCAGTTCACGCCGGGCAAGAACTTCCCCGACACCGGCGCCTTCGGGCCGTGGATGATGACGCCCGACGAACTCGGCCCCCTCCCCGATCTGCGCCTCCAGACCCGCGTCAACGGCCAGGTCGTGCAGGACGCGACCTTCGACCAGATGATCTTCGATATCCCGAAGATCATCGAATACTGCTCGTCCTTCACGCGGCTGGAGCCCGGCGACGTCATCGCGACGGGTACGCCCGGCGGCGTCGGCGCCAAGCGCAATCCCCCGCTCTGGCTGAAGCCCGGCGACCTCGTCGAGGTCGAGATCGACCGCCTCGGCATCCTGCGCAACGGCATCGCCGACGAGGCCTGAACCACGACGCCGCCGGAAGCGCGCCTTCGAGGCTCGCGGAGCACGCCCGGCGGCGCTCCCCCCATCCCAGAAGAGCCCGGAGGACACGATGTCCAAGTTCAGATCACTGGCGCTCGGCGCCACCCTCGCGCTCGCCGCGATCGCAAGTGCCCAGGCGCAGGCCTGGCCGCAGCGCCCGATCGCGCTCGTCGTGCCGCAGGCGGCCGGCAACAGCCCCGACATCCTCGCACGCGTGCTGGCCGACAAGCTGTCGCGCAGCCTCGGCCAGCAGGTCTATGTCGAGAACCGCACCGGCGCGGCCAACATCGTCGGGACGCAGGCGGTCGCCCGCGCCACGCCGGACGGCTACACCTTCCTCTTCGCCACCTCGGCCTCGCTCTCGACCAACCCCCACACCTTCCGCAAGCTGCCCTACGATCCCCAGAAGGATCTCATGCCGGTGGCGATGGTGGCGCGCAGCCATCACGTGCTGCTCGTGAACCCCTCGCTGCCCTTCAAGTCGCTGGAGGACCTGATCGCGCAGGAAAAGGCCAAGCCCGGCGAGATCACCCTGGCCGTCGACAGCGAGCGCAACATCTCCGGCCTGATCGGACAGACCATCAACCGCCGCGCCGGGATCAAGATGGTGTTGGTGCCCTATGCCGCGGCGGCCAACTCGATCCAGGACACGATCGCGGGCCGCGTCCAGGCGACGATCCAGTCGGCCTCCGTGGCGGAGCCCTTCATCAAGGAAGCGACGCTGCGGCCTCTCGCCGTTGCCGGCACCAAGCGGCTGGCCTCGCTGCCCGGCATTCCCGCCATCGCCGAGACCCTCGCCAGCGCCGATATCGGCGGCTGGTTCATGGTCATGGCGCCGGCCGGGACGCCTCCAGACATCGTCCAGTCGATGAGCCAGAAGATCGCCGAGGCGCTGCAGCAGCCGGATGTGCGCGAGCGCGCGCCGACCCTGGGCTTCGACGTCGATGTCGGCCCGCTCGCGACGCCCGCCGGCGCTGGCGCCTTCCTGACCAAGGAGATCGCGACCATGGGCGCGCTCATCAAGGAGTTCGGTATCGAGCCGCAATGAGCGCTGGTCTGGCTCCGGCTGCAGGGTGCCTGACCTCCGCCGGTCGACCCTGGCGACCGTCCGCACGGCTGAAGCATCACCCGCGTCGGCGCGGGTGATCAGACGGATTGGTGACGGGGCCGCTAAGGTCGAGATTGCCGACAATGGTCCGTCGCCTGCAACGCAGATCCGTTTTCGGGCGCGAACCCAGGTCGCCCATTGGCACCATCGGCCGCATTCGCGTCCATGGAACCGGATCGGACCTGTCGAGACTGCAATGTCGCGCGCAGCCAGCCTCCTCAATCGTTGACGCGCTCGAGTCCGATCGTCAGCGAGATCGCCAGAAGAGCGAGCATCGCGAGCAGGATCTGGATGCTCGAGACGGCGGCGACCAGCGGCGAGCTGCTGTTCTGGACGATGGCGAGCAGTTCGATCGGCAGTGGCCGGTCGCGATAACCATGGGTGAAGATCGTCACCGAAAGATTGTCGACACCCTCGATGAAGGTGAAGACGGCGCCGGCCAAGATCGCGGGCAGCAGCAGTGGCAGGGTGATGGTGCGGAAGGTCTGCCAGCGGCTCGCGCCGAGATTGGAAGAGGCCTGCTCCAGCAGCGGATCGAGCCGCTGGAGGCGCGCCATCACGGTGCGGACCATCACAGCCATGACATAGACGGAAAGCGAGACGGACTGCAGCCAGATCGAGGGGCCGATGCCGAGCAGCGCGCCCGAAAACAGCACGGCGACGCCGAGCACGATGCCCGGCACCATATGCGGCACCAGCACGAAGACCGACAGCGCGGTGGCGCCCCGGAAATCGCCGCGCGCGCAGGCCAGGGCGGTCGGGACACCGAGCGCGATGCACAGCGCGGTCACATAGAGCCCGACCTTGATGCTGGTCCACATCGCGTTCACGAGCACGGGCTGGTTGAAGACCTTGACGTACCAGTCGAGCGTGAAGCCCGCGGGCGGGAAGCTGATATAGCCGCGCGTGTCGAAGGACATCATTACGACGATGACCGCCGGCAGCAGGAGCAATGCGAGCGCGAGCACCGCGAGCGCGATGATGAAGCCGATGCCCAGCCGGTCGAGGATTTCGGCGCCGTCGATCCGCTTCATCGCTGTGCCACCCGTGTCCAGCGCGTCGCGATATGCGTCAGCCAGGCGAAGACCAGCAGCACGGCGAGACAGGTCGCCATCAAGATCATGGCCGTCACCGCGCCCTTGCTCCATTGCAGGGAGTAGACCACCTGCTCGTAGACCATCGTCGCGGCGTTGAGGTAATTGCCGCCGCCCAGGAGATGCGGCACCACGAAGGTGGTGTAGCTCAGCGTGAAGACGAGCGCGGCTCCGGTGCCGAGCCCGGGCACGCTCAGCGGCATGATGATGGTTCGCAGCGTCGCCAGCCGACTGGCGCCGAGATTGGCGGAAGCCTCTTCCAGCCGGGAGTCGTGGCGGCTCATCACCGCGATCAGTGGCAGGATCATGATCGGCAGATGGATCTGGACCATGCCGATCAGCACGGCCCAATGCGTGTTGATGATGCGCAGGGGCTGCGAGATCAGCCCGAATTCCATCAGCGTCGCATTGACCACGCCGCGGCCACCGAGAATGACGATCCAGGCATAGGTCCGGACGATGCCGCTGGTCAGGATCGGCGCGATCGTCAGCACGAGGATGATGCGGCGGGTCCAGGGGCCGCCGATCAGGAAGAGATAGGCGACGGGGAAGCCGAGCAGCGCGCAGACCAGCGTCGTCGTCAGCGCCAGCGTCAACGAACGCTGGAAGGTGATGTGATAGAGCGGGTCGGCCAGAGCGGTCGCGAGATGGCCGAGCGAGAATTCCTGCGAGACGATGACCCCGCGCGACACCGTGATGTCGGAAAAGCCCAGCGACAGCAGCACGCCGAAGGGGATGACCGCGACGACGACGAGCACGACGATGGCAGGCACGGCCGGCCAGATCCCGCGCCCCGAGAGCAGCTCATCGACCAGCCGCAGTAGGAGAGGCCGGCGGGTCATGCGCGCGGGAAGGCGATGCAGGCGGCGGGATCGCGCAGGCGCAGCGCCACGCGGTCGCCGACATCGATGCGGGCAACCGTCTCGTCGCGCAGCGCCACGACGCGCAGCGAAATTCCGTCCGCGAGTTCGACCTCGTATTCCATCAGCGCCCCGACATGGCGGCGGAAGCGAACGCTGCCGCGCCATCCCGTTTCAGCCTCAACAGCCGGCTCGATCAGGATGTTGTGCGGGCGCAGCATGACGCGGACCTCGCCGTCGAGCGCCGTCGCAACACTCTGGCCATCGGGCAGGGTCACCTGACCCTGGCTCGCAATGCCGTCCCAGAAATTCGAGGCGCCGACGAAATCGGCGACATAGGCGCTGGCCGGCCGATCGAAGATTTGCTCCGGCGTCCCCAGCTGCTCGATCCGGCCGGCGCGCATCACGGCGATGCGATCCGACATGGTCAGCGCCTCTTCCTGGTCGTGCGTGACGAAGATCGCGGTGATGCCGAGCCGCTTGATCAGCTGGCGCATCTCCATCTGCATGGTGCCGCGCAGCTTGGCATCGAGGGCATTGAAGGGCTCGTCGAGCAGGAGGACGCGCGGCTCCAGAACCAGCACGCGGGCGATCGCGACGCGCTGCTGCTGCCCGCCGGAGAGCTGGGCCGGGTAGCGCTCCTCGAAGCCGGTCAGCGAGACGGTCTGGAGCGCCTGGGCGACACGGCGGCCGATCTCGGCCGCGGGGACGCCGCGCATGCGCAGGCCATAGCCGACATTCTTCGCTACGGTCAGATGGGGAAAGAGCGCATAGCTTTGGAAGACAACGCCGACGGAGCGGCGATTAACCGGGACGGGGATCGTGTCCCGGCCGTCGATGAGGATCTCGCCCTCGTCCGGCGTCAGGAATCCGGCAATGCAGCGCAGCAGCGTGGTCTTGCCGCAGCCGGACGAGCCCAGCAACGTCAGGATCTCCCCTTCCTGCGCGACGAGCGAGCAGCGGTCGAGCACGGTGAGGCCCGCGAAGCGCTTGACCGCATCGCGGATCGCCACGACCGGGGCGGCTTCCGCCGTCCCGGTGGCCGGGATGGGCGCAGCCGCGGTGATCACCCGGCGAACATCCGGTCGAAGGCCTCGACGATCTTGCCGCGGTTGGGCGCCACCTTCGGCCAGTCGACCGAGACCATCGAGGCGATCTCCTCCGGCGTCGAAGGCAGGAAGGCGGCGGCCCCCGCCGGGGCGACGATGCCCTTGACCGTGGTGCCGAAGTAGTAGGGCGGCTGGGCGGCGAAGGTCTGGCTCTCGCTGGTGAGCAGGATGTCGGCGAATTCGTGGATCAGCTCGCTATGGGCTGTGCGGGTGAACTTGACGATCATGGTCGGCAGGATCAGCGGGCCCGGGCCGGTGACCTTGGCGTAGCCGAGCGGCAGGCCGCTGGCGATGGCGATGCCAGTGTTGTCGTGCCAGAGCGGGCAGAGCCCGATCTCGCCGCGCTCCAGCATCTGTTGCAGCAGGTTTGGATTGCGCCCGACCAGCGGCTTCAGCTCCTTCCATTTGGCGAGGCCGAAATCGGTGTCGGCATCGGTCTTGCCGAAGGCCGAGGCCGCGATCGAGACGCAGGCGAGGCCGAGATTGGACTGCGGCCGCGAGACGCCGATCTTGCCGGCATATTCCGGCTTCCAGAGATCGGCCCAGGTCCTGGGCGGGTTCGGCACCATCTGCTTGTTGTAGGCGATGCCGATGCCGGCATAGCTGATCGGCACGCCCATGCCATAGGCGTAGGGCATGAAGCGCGGGTCGATGTTCTTGGCGTTGGGGACCTTGGCGATGTCGAGCGGCTCCAGCACACCCTCATCGACGGCGTTGATGATCGCGGGCGAGCCCATCACCGCGAAGTCATAGGGCGAGGCGCCGCGCGAGGCCTTGATCTGGGCAATCGCCTCGGCCGAAAGGCCGCCGATGATGCGCAGCGAGACGCCGGGATGCTTCTTGGCGAGGATCTCGCCGGCGCGCTTCAGCGGATCGTCCTGGGCGCTGCCATAGCCGATCATGACCAGTTCGCGGGCCTGGGCTCGCAGGACCGTCGGCGCGGCGAGCGCGACGCTGCCCGCTGCGGCCCCGAGGAAACGGCGTCGAGACAAAGTCGTCATGGAGGATCTCCCGGCCTGGCTGCATCGGATCGGTGCCCGCGCGAAAGGCGCAGGCGGCGCTGGTATCTCTTTCAATTTGCGGACAAACGAAAACAATCGCAAGCATAAAACTTAGCCAGGTCGCGCCGATTTTTCGAGCGCTCACGCGATGGTGACCTGAACCCCCGCCGCTTCGAGCGCCTGAATGTCGGCCGCCGCCGCGCCCTGGTCGGTGATCAGCAGATCCGCCTGGTCGAGCGGCGCGATACGGGCGCTTCCGACATGGCCGATCTTGCCGTGGTCGGCGACGAAAACGACGCGCCTGGCCGAGGCCATCATCGCCTTCTTCACCTCGGCCTCTTCCCAATTGCCATTGGTGAAGCCGCGGACAACGTCGACGCCGGCACAGCAGAGGAAGGCGAGATCGGCGTTGATCTCGCGCAGCAGCGTCGTGCCGAAGGGCGAGATCAGGCTGCTGGAGCGGGCATTGCGACCGCCGCGCTTGAGGCGCCCGCCGGTGACGATGACGGTGACGCCCTCATGCGCCTGCAGCGCCAGCGCAATGTCGAGGCCGTTGGTGACGACGACGACATCGGTCAGCGCCGCCGGCAGGGCATGGGCGATGGCGAGCGTCGTCGTTCCGGCATCGAGGATGACGGTTTCGCCGTCGCGGACGAGGGCGGCCGCCTGCTCGGCAATGCGCTCCTTCTCGTCCGAAAAGGACTGGCTCGGCAGATCGACGGGGCGCTCGAAACGGGCCGGGCGGAGCGCCATCGCTCCGCCGCGAATGCGGCGGATGAGCTGGCGCTTCTCCAGCGCGTCGAGATCGGCGCGGATCGTCACCGCGGAGACACCGAGCTCCTCGGCCAGTGCAGCGACCTCGACCACACCCTTGGCCGAGAGCCTTTCGATGATGCGCTCATGGCGCGGCAGGGTGCGGCCGCGGGCGAGCTCGGGCAGGACTTGCGTCGGGGGCATGGCAGGCTTCGTTGTCACTTGCGTTACCAGATAAAATGAAGGATATCGAAAGTCGAGCCCAGATCCGGCGAGCGGATCCGGCACGAGACCTTCGACAGGACGGGACCAGCATGGCCGACCACATGCAGCAGTTCAAAGCCCTCAAGCGCGAATCCTCATCGGATGCGCCTGGCGATCCTGAGCGCTTCCGGCGCGTGGAGCTGACGCATACGGAAATGATGGCGCAGGGCGACGCCATGACCCGCACGCTCGCGACCACGGCGGAGGCGGTGAAGCGCATTGCCGGCGAGATCGCCGCGCGGCCGCTGCGGCGCGTCGTCATCACCGGCTGCGGCGATTCCTGGATCGCCGGCATCGGCGTCCGGCTGGCCTATGAGCGTCTGCTCGGCGTTCCCTGCGAGCCCTATGAGGCCTTCGATCTCGAGCAATACGGGCTCGACCTCGTCGACGACGGCACGCTGATGATCGGGCTGAGCTCGAGCGGCAACACGGCGCCGGTGAGCGCGAGCCTGAAGGCCACGATCGCGCAGGGCGGCTATGCCGTCGCGCTGACCAACACCGCGACCTCGGCGATGATGCGGGAGTTTCCGTCCGCCTTGCTGATCCAGGCCACGCGCGGCGGCTGGCCGACGCAATCCAGCACGGCCGCCATGGCGCTGCTGATCGCTCTGGCGCTGGCGATCGCCGACGCGAAGGGCCTCGGCGAAGGCAAGGCGCCGGGGCTCGCGGGCGACCTCGCCGCGCTCCCCGCGGTGATGGATACCGTCGCAACGGGCTTCTACGACAAGGCGAAAGCGCTGGGCGCGGAGCTGGCGCGCAGCGACATGATGCTGCTGGCCGGAGCCGGCCCGCATCTGGCACCCGCCGCCTTCGGCGCGGCCAAGCTGAAGGAGCTGGCGCCGATCCACGCCATCGCCTTCCCGCTGGAGGAATACCACCATTACCGTACGCAGAAGGCCGGCGACCCGCTCTTCCTGATCGCGCCCGACCAGGCGAGCCGGCAGCGCGCGTTGGAGACCGCCATCGTCGGCAAAGGCGTCGAAGGGCACACCATTGCGCTGGTGCCGGAGGGCGAGACCGGTTTTGGCGCCTATTGCGCCCATGTCTGGCATCTGCCGCCCGTGCGGATCGAATTGGCGCCGCTGGTCTACAGCGTGCCGCTGCATCTCTTCGGCTACCACGTGACCAAGGCGCGCGACGCGCTCGGCCTCGGCGCCCCGCGGCTCGGCGGCCTCGCTGCGTGACGCCGGAGCTCGTCACCGCGGGCGGGCTGACGGTCGATCACGTGATCTCGGCCGACGGGACGGTCGCGCTGGCGCGGGTGGGTGGCAATGGCGCCTATTCCAGCGTCGGCGCCCTGTGCTGGCGCGAGCGCGTCGGCCTCGTCAGCGTCGCCGTGGCGAGCTACCCGCGCGAGACGCTGGCGCGGCTGCGCGACAACGGTGTCGCGCTCGACGGTGTCGTCATGGTCGATGTCGCGCTCGAGAGCGGCAATTGGTTCATCTACGACCATGAAGGCCATCGCAGCGAGCGGCTGACCAGCCGCCCGGAGGAGCTGGCACAGGCCGGCTTCCCGACCGACCGGCTGACGCCCCAGCAGGTCGATGACTGGCAGACGCATCTGCGCCGGCGCGGCGACGGCGGCGAGCTGTCCTATTCGCAGTTCCGCGACACGCATCCGATGGTCGCCGCGCAGGTGCCGGAGCACTATCTGCGCGCCCGGGGGGCCCATTGCGCGCCGAGCCGCCCGGTCGTGCTGGCCGATCTGCTGCCGCTGTTCAACGGCCGCGGCATGGTGGTGACGCTCGATGCCGGCTGGCAGCTGGCGGAACTCTCCCTCGACGATCTCTCGCCCTTCCTCGCGCAGGTCGATGCCTTCCTGCCGAGCGAGATCGAGCTCGCCGCGCTCGTCCCCGGCGTGCCGATCGAGCAGGCGCTGGCGCTCGCCGCAGCGCGCTGCCGCGGCACGGCGGCGGTGAAGCTCGGGCCGCGCGGCTGCCTGGTCTGGGACAAGGAGGCCGGCGCGCCGGTCGCCGTGCCGGTGATCCCGACCCATGCCATCGACCCGACCGGCGCAGGCGATTCCTTCTGCGGCGGCTTCCTCGCCGGGCTCGTCGAGACGGGCGACGCCGTTCTCGCGGCCGCCTATGGCGCTGTCTCGGCCTCGCTGATCGTCAGCCGCCATGGCGCCGACGGGGCGCTGCCGATCGACCGCGCCGCCTGCCGCGAAATGTTGGCACGCCTGACATCCTCCCTCGCCCGCGCGCCCATGCCTGCCTGACCCTTGTCCGCCTGATCCTTGCCCCCTGCCCCCACCCGCCCAGGAAGCCCGCCTTGACCACGCTCCGCGTTTTCGCCGCCCGCCCCCTCGTCATCGCCGCGCTGCACCTGCCGGATTTCGGCCGGATGCGCGACAAAAGCATGGCCTGGCTGGAGGATTACGTAGCGACCAACGCGCAGGTCTTCGCGCAGGCCGGCGTGCCCTACATCAAGCTGCAGGACCAGACCCGCGAGGCCGGGCCGATGGCGGCGAGTTCGCTCGCCATCACCGCCGCGCTCGCCCGCTTCCTGCGGGCCGAGGTGCCCGGTATCGGGCTCGGTATCATCGTCGAGGCGCATGATCCGGTCGCCTCGCTCTCGATCGCCCATGCGGCGGGGGCCGATTTCGTGCGGCTCAAGGTCTTCGTTGGGGCCGCGATGACGGCGCAGGGGCCGCGCACCGGCATGGGCGCGCAGGCGCTCGCCTTCCGCAATGCGCTCGGCCGCGACGACATCGCGATCCTCGCCGACGTGCATGATCGCACCGCCGTGCCGATGTCGTCCGAGACGCCGGAATTCGCCGCCGAATGGGCGCAGAAGACGGGGGCCGACGGGCTGATCCTGACCGGAGCGGACTGGGCGGATTCGCTGGCCCGGATCCGTCGGGCCCGCGAGACGGGAATCAAGCGGCCGATCCTGCTCGGCGGCAGCGTGACGACCGGCAATGTCGGCGAGGCGCTCAGCGCCGCCGACGGCGTGATCGTCTCCACGGCCCTGATGCGCAAGGACGCGGCGGCTTCCGACGTGCTGCGCTGGGATCTCGATCTCTGCCGTCGCTTCATGGATGCTGCGCGCGTCACGGCCTAGGACGCCGGTCAGGACGCAGATCGTCGCTTTCCCTTGCCTGATTCCGGCAGGGCCCGACTTCAGGCCCACCGCAGAGCGCCGCTTTCAGAGCAAAGATCGGCGAAACAGCGCCTTCAGCGGTTGAGGTCCCGGCTAATGCCCTCGAAGCGTCGGTCGTCAGGCCGCAGGGCCGTCAGCCGTTTCGCCAGTTGGGCGGCGCGGCCGTGGTCGCGGTTCTGGAGGGCCTCATGGAGCAGCGCGACCGCCGTGTCGACATGGCCGGGATGACGCGCGAGGTTTTCTTCAAGGACGGACCGCGCCTGCTGCGCCCGGCCTGCAGAGCGCAGCGCTACCGCATGGACGAAGGCATAGCGGGGATTGCCCGGTTCCGCTTCGCTGGCCTGGGCGAGGCTGCCGAGGGCTTCGGGAAGGCGTTTCTGGCGAACAAGCGAGAGCCCCAGCGCATGCAGAGCCGCACCGGAGCGGGGATCGACCGCGAGGACGCTGCGCAACATGGCCTCCGCCTGATCCTCCCGGCCCGTGCGTCGCAGCAGTTCGGCGAATTGCGCCGCGATCAGCCCGGCGGTCGGATCGAGCCGCAGCGCGGCGCGATAGTCGCGCTCCGCCTCTTCGGCCCGCCCCTGCTTCAGATGCAGCTGGGCGCGATTGGCGCGGGCCTCCGGCCTGTCGAGATCCAGCTCCTGCGCCGCGACATAGGCCGCCACCGCCTCGGCCAGCGCCGGCTGGAGTTTCGGCGGGAGGAGTTCCACCGGCAGGTCCGCGAGGAGAAAGCCTGCCGCGATCCTGACGAGCCGGCTCGGATCGTCCAGGAGCGGCGCTGCGACGAGCCGCCTCTCGCGCGGCAGCCCTTCCAGCTGGCGGATGGCGGCGGCCCGCACCTGCGGATCGGGGTCGTCGAGAGCGCGCAGCCCGACGGCATCGGTCTGAGCGCCGGGCCAGGCCGCGAGTTCGCCGATGGCCGTGGCGCGGGCGAGAGCCGGAGCCGCCGGGTCGACCGCGAGACGCAGCAGCGCGTCACGGCCGGACGGCTCGCCTGCGCGCGCCTCGTGGAAGGCCGTGGCGTAGGTCTGGAACCCCTTGCGGACCGGTCCGTGCCAGCGCTCGACCGCCTCGGCGGCCCAGAGCGCCGTCCGGTCGCCATGGCAGGCCTGGCAGGTGTTGGGGATGCCGGTCGAGATCGTCAGGTCCGGCCTGGGGATCCGGAAGGAATGGTCGTGACGGCGATCGACCTGCATATAGGTCCGTGCCGGCATGTGGCAGCTGATGCAGTCGGGCGCCCCGGCCCGGTCCGCATGTCCGCTGTGGGCGGCTGTCTGGAAGCGCGCCGGCGCATGGCATTGTGAACAGACCGCAGCGCCCGCGGCCTTGAGCCTGCCGCTGTGAGGATCATGGCAGTCCGTGCAGCTGACGCCGCGATGATACATCAGGCTCTGTTTGAAGCTGTGATCGTTGAAGACCTCGTCCTTCATCTGCCCGTCATGCTCGAACAGCCCCGCCGCTAGAGGTACAGGGCTGTGGGTTTCCGTCAGCGGGCGCCCCGGCCTCCAGTCCGCAGCGATCTGCCCCCGGCGCGAATGACAGCGGGCGCAGGTTTCGACGGAATCCCCTGCGGGCCGACCGGTCGTGACGGCCGGGCGTGTCTCGGCTGTTGCCGGTGTCCAGTGGCGCGCCGGACCGGCTGGCGCGACCGCGGCGAAGCCCTTGAGCGGATCGGCCGCGCTGGCGCCACTGCGCGCCCATGAAACATGAAGACCGGCGGGGCCGTGACAGGCCTCGCAGCCAACGGCGAGCTCGGACCAGCGCGTCTCGAACCGATCCGCCCGCGCATCGTAGCCCTTGCGCAGATCGGTCGTGTGGCATTCGGCGCACATATGGTTCCAGTTCTGCTGCAGCCGGGTCCAGTGGCGGCTGTCCGAGGGTGCGATCGCCTCGGCACCGGAGACCAGGAACCAGCGCTGGCCGCCGTCGGCCGCACTGCGCGTATCCCAGGCCCAGGGCAGCACCTGGAGGCGTCCATCCGGGAAGGTGACGAGATACTGCTGCAGCGGCTCCCAACCGAGGCTGTGAGAGATCGTGAAGTCGGCCGGGCGGCCATCCGCCCCCTCGATGTTGACGCGATAGACCTCGCCATCGCGGAAGAAGCGCGCCCTGCGGCCCGCCTCCTCGACGGTGCGGTCGGCGAAATCGCCCCGCATCGAGGAAGGGCGGGCGTGGTCCATGGCATGGGCGTGATGCGAGCCCGCCCAGGCGGCGCTCTGGCTGGCGTGACAGGTTGTACAGGCTTGCGAGCCGACATGGCGGGCCGGCCCGGCGTCGCGGACATCGCGCTGTGCGGGGGCGATCTGCGCCTGCGTGCGGATCGCGGTCAGGATGAAGGCCGACAGGACAAGCGCGAGCCAGGGGGTGAGAAAGCGCCACTGGCGCCAGGCGCGCGACAGATCCCTCAACATGGCGGCCACTCTATCATCGTGCCCAGGGATGAGCCGCGACGGGCGAGCCGCTGCCTCTGCGTCAGACTGGCGCGAAATGGCAATCGCGCGAGGAAGCAGACGGGTAAGCGTCGACACCCCTGCGCCATCTGGATTCACGCCTGCCGATGCCCCCCGACCGCTTCTTTCGCCGCGCCGCCGTCGCCACCCTCGCAGCCCTGACGGTCTGCGGGCCGCTCGAGCCGTTCGCCCCGCTGTTCGAGGCCCAGGCCGCGACAGCGGTGGTCCGCACGGCGCCCCGCACCGTCGTCCGGCGGCCGCCGGTGCGCACCGTCCGGCGAACGGTCGTCGTCGCTCCGGTCAGGCCGGTTCCCGCGGTGCGGCCCTGGTACTGGGGCAGCGTCGTCGCCGGGGTGACCATCGGCGCGATCGTGACCGTCGCGGCCGTGAATGCGGTGCCCAAGGCGCCGTCACCCGAACTCTGCTGGTTCTGGAGCGATTCCAGCAAGACCCGCGGCTACTGGAACTATTGCGTCGCGCCGAGGCAGCCATGACAAGCTTCAACACCCTCCTGCGCGGCGCATTCGCCGCCACCGTTCTGACCGGCACCGCCCTCGCGGCCCGCGCCGCCGATATCCCCTCGCCCCGTCAGGAGCCGGCGGCCCCCTTGCCGCTGGCGCCGGCGCTGACCTTCAAGGGCGCAGCCTATCTCTGGGCCACCGGCCTCGAGGGCCGGATGCGGACCCTGCCACCGTTGCCGACGGTCAAGGTTGATATCGGCTTCGACCAGGTCATGAAGAATTTCGACGGCGGCATCATGGGCGCTGGCGAAATCGGCTACGGGCGCTATCTGCTGTTCTTCGACGTCATCGCCTCGAAGATCTCGCCCAACAAGACCGTGTTTCCGGCCGGCGTCCCGGCCGGCGTCAAGGTCGACAGCGCGTCGTTCATCGGTCTCGCCGCCGCCGGCTACCGCTTCGTGGATACCGAGAGCTACAGTCTCGACGGCTTTGCGGGCGTGCGCGGCTTCTCCACCAAGAACACGCTGCGCGTCCAGCTGCTGCCAGGCACCCTCAAGCTAAGCGAGAGCGAGCAATGGGCGGACGCCGTGGTCGGCGCCCGGTTCCGGCTCAATCTGACGCCCTCCTGGTATCTGACGACCATCGGCTTCGTCGGAAAGGGCGCCTCCCGCTACGAATGGGACGTGTTCGGCGGCGTCGGATACGCCATCGACCAGCGCTGGTCCGCCTTCGCCGGCTATCGCGCGATGAAGGTCGATCACCGCAACGGCAGTTTCATCTTCGATGCGCTCCAGCAGGGCCCGGTCCTCGGGCTGACCTCGCGCTTCTGACGCCGACCGCCAGGGATAGGACCATGATCCGTTCGCCGCTTCGCCTCGCCTGTCTGGCGCTCGCCCTGCTCGCGCCCGTCGCCGCACAGGCGCAGGCCGCCCGCAAGCCCCACATCCTCTACATCGTCGCCGACGATCTCGGTTTTGCCGATGTCGGCTTCCGCAGCCCGGAGATCGCGACGCCGACGATCGACCAGTTGGCCCGCGAGGGCGCCGAGCTGGAGCAGTTCTACGTCCAGCCGATGTGCACGCCGACGCGGGCGGCTCTGATGACCGGACGCTACCCGATGCGCTACGGGCTGCAGAGCTTCGTCATCCTGCCCGAGCAGAACTACGGGATTCCGCTCGACGAGAAGCTGCTGCCGCAGATCCTGAAGGAAGCCGGCTACAGCACAGCGATCATCGGCAAATGGCATCTCGGCCATGCCGACCGCAAGCTCTGGCCGAAGCAGCGCGGGTTCGACTACCAGTACGGCGCGCTGATCGGCGAGATCGACTACAACACACACAAGGTGCACGGCGTCACCGATTGGTATCGCAACAACCGCAAGCTCGACGAGCCCGGCTATGTGACCACCCTGCTCGGGAAGGACGCGGTCCGCCATATCCGGCAGCATGATCCGGCCAAGCCGCTGTTCATGTATCTCGCCTTCACGGCGCCCCACACGCCCTTCCAGGCGCCGAAGGAGTATGTCGATCGTTTCAATTCGATCGCCGATCCCAACCGCCGGACCTATGCGGCGATGATCAATGCCATGGACGAGCAGATCGGCGCCGTGCTGGCCGAACTCTCGCGCAAGGGCATGCGGGAGGACACGCTGGTGATCTTCCACAGCGACAATGGCGGCGTCACCTCGGCCGCCTTCGCAGGTCAGATCGAGACCAAGGGCCAGCTGCCGGCGCGCAACACGCCGCTTCGCAACGGCAAGGGCTCGCTCGACGAGGGCGGCACGCGCGCTGTCGCGCTGGCGAACTGGCCCGGGCGGATCAAGCCCGGCAAGGTCGACCAGCCGATGCATGTCGTCGACATGCTGCCCACTTTGGCGGCGCGTGCGGGCGCATCGCTTGCGGGCACCAAGCCGCTCGACGGTGTCGATGTCTGGCAGACGCTCAGCCGGGGCGCGCCCTCGCCGCGCACGGAGATCGTCTACAATGTCGAGATGTTCAGGGCCGCCCTGCGTCAGGGCGACTGGAAGCTGAACCTGCGCGCGACCCTGCCGGCGAAGGTCGAGCTCTACAACATCGCGAAAGACCCCGGCGAGACGACCAATCTCGCCGCGGAGAACGCCCCGCTGGTTGCGGCGCTGCAGAAGCGGATCGACGATCTCTCCAGGGAGATGAAGCCTTCCCTGTTCTTCCAGGAAACCTTCAAATCCTATCTCGGACGGCATGCGCCCGCCCCCGTCTTTCCCAACGACGACGCCTTCTTCATCCAGGGCGACTGACGCTGCTGCGCCAGACAGGGGTGAAAGCTTCGCCAATTTCGAATTGCGGCGCCACGCAGTATCGGCATGATGTTGACCCGCTGCTTCCCTACGGAAGCAGCGGGTTTTCTGTTCGTCGACCGTCGTCGGAGAGCACCATGTCACGCGCGGCCGCCCGGGCGATCCTCCTGCATATGCTCCCTGGGCATCTCGCGGCTGTGGGGGAGAACCCGGAACGGGTCCTGAACCGGGCCGGGCTCAGCGTCGAGGATGTCCAGACCGGGCGGATCGTGCCGCGCGCCCAGATCCATCATGCTCTCGAAGTGGCCGCACGGCATCTGGGAGTCGCCGAAATCGGACTATCGCTCGGGGGCAGCGCGGATGCGGCGAAGCTCGGCCCGATCGGGCATGCTCTGGCGGCCGGCCGTTCAGCCGAGGCCTGCCTGCAGGCCCACATCGCCGCGATGCCGACCTTGCAATCGCATGTCACGCTCCAGCTTCTCAAGCAGGGACCGGACGCCGTCATGGTCCACGGGCTGATCGGCGACGACGAGACGGCCTGGCTGCTCTACGAGGGAGCGGCCGCGTTCCATGTCTTCATGCTGCGTCAGCTCCTCGGCGCCGACTGGACCCCCGACAAGGTCGTCTTTCCCCATGCCTGCAAGGGCCGTCGTACAGTCTATGAGGACTGGTTCCAGGCGCCCGTCACGTTCGGCAGCGGTTCTCGGGTCAGGATCCATATGCAGCGCGCGTCGCTGGCCGGCGCGCTGCGCGCGGGCGCATTCGCCGGTGGAAGCCCGGGTGGACGGGAGGACACGTCCAATGTCGGGACCATCCGGCTCGGCGCGAGCGACACGCGCAGGGCCGTCGAGCGCATCATCCGATCCAGCCTGCCGGAAGGGCCGGTGACACTCCCGCAGGCGGCCGGAATCCTCGGCCAGTCCGCGCGCACGATCCAACGGCGCCTGGCCGACGACGGCACCGATTATGAAACCCTTGTCGACGACTGCCGGAAGGTAACGGCGCGGGAGCTTCTCGCCCGCCCCGGCGCCAGCGTCACGGCAGTCGCGATGGAACTGGGCTATTCCGATGCTGCCCATTTCAACCGGGCGTTCCGGCGCTGGGAGGGCGGATCCCCTCAGGATTTTCGCCGGACTGTGAGCGGGAAATCGGACGCGAGAGAGTGACGCTTAGCGCTAGCCGCTTATTCGCATGGCGATCTGCGCTCAGCATCCCACGGGCGAGCGGCCTGCCTTTGCGGGGCGACACCATGCGACGTGACAGCCAGCACAGCATCGCTCGGTTCCCCGAGGGATGCGATCGTCCCTTCGGTTAAGGAACCGGAAACCCTGTCCGCACATCACTGCCGCAACGGCAAGACGTTGGACACGAGGCGCGCGCAAGATCGGTCCCACGGTCGCAGACAGTCCCTGCGCCGAAGGGACGAAGCCAGATGACGTCGCTCGACTCGCAGTTGCCGCGCAGCGCCCCCGTCTTAGGACGGCGGCACACCGGGCCGCATGTCCGCATCCTGCTGTGCCTGCTCGCAGGCCTGCTCGTCGCGCTTGCGCTGCCCGACAGTTTCCGCGCCACCACGCGGGCCCTGCTGGGCTGGAACGCGTCGGCCTTGCTCTTCATGGCCTTTACCCTCGGCCTGTCGCGCAGCGCCCGCTATCCACTGCGCGATCTCGTTTCGGTCAGCGACCAAGGCCGCCTGTTCACGCTGGCGGCCTCCGTGATCGCGGCGGCGATCAGCCTCGCTGCGGTGCTGATCGAGCTGATGCTGGTCAAGAAGGACAGCGGCATGCTGCTGCCGGAGCACATCGCGTTGACGGTCGCGACCGTGCTGACGACCTGGGCTTTCGTCCATTTCAAATTCGCGATCCACTACGCCAACCAGTATTTCAACGGCAGCGCCCGCGAGACCGGCGATCTGCTCAATGCCGAGCGCGGGCTCGATTTTCCGGGCGATCCGCAGAAGCTCACCCTGTCGGACTTCCTGTACTTCTCCTTCGTCATCGGTCTGGCCAATTCCACGGCGGACATCAGCATCCACTCCCGGTCGATCCGCATCACCGCGCTCTGCCACGGCATCTACGCCTTCTTCTTCAACATGACGGTGCTGGGGCTGACGGTCAGCCTCGTTTCCGGGCTGTTCTGAGCCACCTTTCCCGCAGGCGGGAATCGCGTCACCTTCCCTTGCGTCCCGGTAGGGTGACGGGACTGCGAGGCGAGAATGTCTGATCCCGTCGCCAGGCTCGACGCGTTCCTGGCTGCGCTGGCCGCGGCCGGCATCTCGGCGTCGCGGCCGGCCCGGGACGAATGTCAGGCAGCCACCTTTCCCTGGCCGGCGCGCACGCTCGCCATCGTCCGCCCCGCCACGAGCGCCGAGGCCGCCCATGTCGTCACCATCGCCGGCCAGACAGGCCAGCCCCTCCACCCGCTGTCGCGCGGGCGCAACTGGGGGCTGGGCTCGCGGCTGCCCGTTGTCGATGCCGCGATCCTCGATCTGTCGCGTCTCGACGCCATTCTCGACATCGACATGGCGAACGGGACGGCGTGGATCGAGCCCGGCGTCACCTTCGCGCAGCTCCAGGCGCGGCTGAAGGCGGAGGGCCTGCGCTATCACCTGCCCAGCTTCGGCGGGCCGATCGACGCCAGTGTCCTTGCCAACGCCCTCGAGCGCGGCGACGGCGCCGGGCCGATGGGCGACCGCCATGCCGGCCTGTTCGATCTCGACATCGCGCTATCGACGGGCGAGCGCATCCGCACCGGCCATCGCCGTCTCGGCCCGGGAATCGCGGCCGAACTTCACGGGCGCCCGGCGGGCCCGCTGATCGAGGGGCTGTTCAGCCAATCGAGTCTGGGCGTCGTGCTGTCGGGGCGGGTCGCGCTCAACCCGACGCTCGACCATGCGGGGGCGCTGCTCGTCGAGATCGAGACGGAAGCGGCCTTCGACCTCGCGCTCGCCGTCCTGCGGCGGCTCGTAGAGAGCGGGGTCCTGAACGCCTATGACGTCGCGATCTGGAACCGGGCGAAGCGGCTCTCGTCCCTCCTTCGCGGCCGGGACGCGCTGGCGCCGGCGCTGCAAGGGGCTGCCGGCTGGGGGCTGTCGCTGATCGTCGCGGGCGATCACCGCGAGTTGTTCGATGCCAGGGTCGCCGTGATCCGCCGCAGCTTCGCAGGGCTCGCCAGCAGCATCGACACGATGGAGGACCGAACGGATTCCGGAGAACGGCTCGAGACCTTCCTGACCGGATTCAGCCATGGCGGGAATCTCGCCAGCCTCTATGCGGCCAAGCCCGGCCCGATTGAAGAGCCCCTCGACCCCGACCGGGACGGTTGCGGCTTCCTGTGGCTGTGCCCCGTCCTGCCCTTTTCCGGCGCGGCACTGCGGGAGGTCGAGGCGCTGCTGGCGGAGGCGGTGGGGGAGCGGCCCTTCTTCGCCGCGCTCGGCGCGCAGGCGGTCTCGGGCCGCGCGCTTCACGGCTACGTCTCGCTGGCCTGGGACCGCGCCGACAGCATGGCCGACGACGCGGCGCTCGCCCTGTATCGGCAAGTTGCCGCAGCGCTGGCCGCACGCGGCTATCGTGCGTTCCGGCTCGGTCATCCGGGCCTGCGAGAGGCGCAGGCCGAAGCGAGCTACGACGCCGTCCTGCGGCGCCTCGCTCGGGCGCTCGACCCGGCCGGTGTCATGGCTCCGGGGAGGAGCGTCCCGGCAGAGCGGGACGACGCCTGAGCGGCGCCTCGCCCGGCCGCCTCACCAGTGGTGGAAGAAGTGCTTCACCGCGTGGGCGGCGTGATGCACGGCACTGCTGGCGGCGTGGCCGACCTCGTGGGCGGCATGGCTCGCCGCGTGGCCGACCTCATGAGCCGCATGGCTGGCGGCATGCCCGACCTCATGGGCGGCATGCCCGGCTTCATGCCCCACCGCAGCGGCGGCGTGTTCGGCATCGCGTCCGGCGGCCTCGGCCGTGTGCGCAACGGCATGGCCGGCCTCGGTCGCCGCGTGGTCGACGGCATGGGCTGCGACGACCGTGCCCTCGCCCACAGCCTTGCCAGCATCCTCGATGCCTTTGGTGTTGATGCTGACGTTCAGATCGACATTGAGGCCGAGCCCGGCCGCGACAGCCCCGCTGACACCGATGTTGAGATGATGATCCGAGTAGCCGGCATGGGCTCCGCCGCTGATGCCGACCTCCGCGCCCGCCGTGACGCCGCCCTTGTCGGTCACGGTGACGCCCTTGACGTCGAGCGAGGCGCTTTCGCTGCCCTGGGCCCCGACACCGGCGAAGGCGCCGCCGCTGGACGAGGCGCCGTAGCTGCCATGCCCGAACTGGGCGCTCTCCGAGTCATCGGCGCCGGCCTTTGCGTAGACCGTGCCCGAGGCCTTGTCTGTCTCGGTGATCCCGTGTCCCGCATCGACGGTGCGGGTGACGTCGCCGCTGGCCGAGGCGCCGGCATGAACCGAACCCTGCATGTCCGCGGAGCTGCCGGAAATGCCGGCATGGCCGTCGGCGGAAGCGGACGCCTCGGCGCTGGCGTGGCCATCGATCGAGACAGGCCCGCTGCCGACATGACCGCTGGCGGAGGCGCTCGCTTCGGCCCGCGCGGAGGCGCTGGCGCTGCTGCCGTCGTGATGCGTGCTCGCCGAGGCGCCGGCGCCGGCCTGGGCCGAGACATGAGCATCATGGCCGCCCGCCGAGGCGTGTGTGTCGACCGAGGTGTGAACCTCGCCCTGCGGGACGGCCGTGGCATTGAGGGTGTGTGCGAGATGGGCCTGCGCGCTGTGCACCGGGTTCTCGACCACAGGACCATGGCCCATCTCAAGCGGATGGGACCCGTCCGATGCATGCACCGCGTCGAGCATGGCGCTTGAATCCGGACCGGAGGGCTGGCTGCGGGTGCCACCGGCCACCTTGCTCAATGCGTCGAGATCCAGCTCCTCGGCCAGGATCGGGGCGGCGGCTTTGGCGGTCTGCATCGCTGTGGGTCCTTCTGTCGGTCCAGTGCCCGGGCCGGCCCTCATGGGCACCGGCGCTGCGTTCTGCAGCCAGGCGACGTTAGGGAACATCGCCCAACAAAGTCTTGACGGGCCAAGCGCCTGCCCCGCTTCGCTGTTTCATGTTGAAGAAAGCCTTGACGGCCCGTCCGGCCTCAAGACTGCCGGGCGAGCATCGCGGAAAAGGGGCCATCGTGTCCCGCGAGCTCTGCGAAGCTGCCTTTCTCGACGATGCGGCCGCGCTCCAGCATGTAGATGCAGTCGCAGCTCTGCAGCGTCTCGAGACGATGCGCCACGGCGATGACGGTGATCCCAAGGGCGCGGATGGTGCGGGTGACGGTCGCCTGCGCGACCGGATCGAGCGCGCTCGTCGCCTCGTCGAGGATCATCAGCTTCGGCCGGGTCGCGATGGCACGGGCGAAGAGCAGACGCTGGACCTGCCCGCCCGACAGCATCGGATTGGTGTCGCCGATCACCGTGCCGAGCCCGAGCGGCATCGCGGCGATGTCATCGGCGACACCGGCCAGGCGCAAGGTCTCCCAGATCTCAGCGTCCCGCAGCCCGGCGCCGAGGGCGACATTGTCGCGCAACGTTCCCGGAAACAGGCTCGCCCCCTGCCCGACGATACCGATGCGTCGGCGCATCGCCGCCATGTCGAGCTTGCGGGTATCGACCCCGTCGAGAAAGACGGCTCCCGTTTCGGGCGTGGCAAGCCCCAGGATCAGCCGGATCAGCGTGGATTTTCCAGCACCGGAGGCCCCGACGATGCCGACATACTGGCCCGGTGCGACGGCGAGATCGACACCCTGAAGTACGGCGGGGCTGGCTTCGTCATGGCGATAGGTCAGCGAGACGACCGAGACCGCGCCCTGCGGCTCCGCCAGCGGCTCGCCATCCGCTTCCACGCCTGGCACGCCGAGCAGCAGCGGCCGGGCAATTCGGCGCTGCAATGCCAGCATGGAGAGCTCGGAGGCGCTGGCGATCATGGTCGAGACGGCTCCGACGACGACGCCTGCCGCCACCACGAAGGAGACGGTGCGGTCCGGCTCGCTCAGGACCCCCGCAAGGACCACGGCGCCGATCGCGGCCAGCAGGAACAGGCTCTCGACCGCCGCCCCGATTCCCGCCGACCAGGCGCCCAGCCGCGCCGTCCGCAACTGCTTGACCTGAAGGCTCGAGAAGCCGGCCGCCCAGCGGTTGAACATCGCGGTCTCGGTGGCCGTGGCGCGCACCGTGTCGATGTTGAAAAAGGTCTCGTAGGCGGTCGCCATCCAGCTGACGGGCGAACCGGGGCCCGGCGCGATCATCAGAGCCTGCTGATGCCGACCGATCGACCAGGCGGCCGCGAAGGCGACCGCGCCCACCGCCAGCACCGCCAGCGCCGCGCCAGGCAATGTCGTCGCCATCACGAACAGGCTCGGCAGCGCCATCAGAAGGCTCGCGAGCAGGCCGAGGCCGAGAGACCAGACACCGCGATGCCAGCCTTCCACGGCGCGGATCGCCAGCACCATGATCGGCGGCGGCACGGGCGCATGCTGGCCGGCCGGAATTCTGACCGCGCGGTCGATCGCGGCCGCGCGCAGCATCGAGCCGAGCCTCCCGCGAATCCTGAGCAAGGCGAGTTGCGACGCCATGCTGACGGCCACGTTCACGACCGCGAGCACGCAGAGGAAGAGAGCGATGTCGATCAGCAGACCGAGTTCGCGCCCCGGCACGACGGTGCCGACGATCGTGCCGGTCAGGATCGGGATCAGGGCGGCGACCAGACCTGCGAGGGCCGTCATCAGCGCATAGCCTGCAAGGTCCGGCCAGACGCTCCACCAGCCGAATGTCAGCAGTTCTCGCGGGGTGATCGCCTTTGCCGGCAGCGCCAAACCGATCTGAAAACCGCTCGTCGGCAAGGACGCACGGGCCTGACCGTCGAGGTGTGGCGGCGGAGCCAGGCCGCCGGGCTCGTGCAGCAACCAGCCTCGCCCTTTGCGAACCAGCGCCAACACGGCCCCGTCCGCCCGCCGACCGATCACCGGGCCGCTGCCCGAGGCGAGATACCGATCGTCAAGCGCTACCGGCCTTGCCAGGAGCCCGCCCTGCTCCGCGAGCCGATGAAGCGCGGTGTCCAGCGGCTCTTCGGGCGGCGGAGCCGGAAGCTTCGGCCACGTCGCACCGAGAGCCCGGGCCGCGATATCGAGCGCGCCCAACACGGCATCATCGCCGGCATCGCTGAAGCGGTCGTCCAGCAGGCGTTCGATGCGGTCGAGACGGGCTGACAGCTCGTTCGGCTCCGCCCGGCTGCCCCGCATCGGGCCGTTGCCATCGAGATGCGCTGTCAGGCTCATCGGCTTGCCGCTCCGATGGCGGCTCGCGCCTCGGCCCGATCCGGCCGCGGCAGCGAGGGGTCGGCCGCTGCCATGGTCTCGCGCAGGAGGATCGCCCCCGGCGCGCCGCAGGCGACGATCGCGCCCTGATCGAGCAGGATGGCATCATCGCAGCGCAGCGCGGTGCCGGTGCGGTGGGTGACGATGACCACCGTGGCCCCGCTCAGGCGCAGCTGGTCCAGGATGTCGGCCTCGGCGGCGAAGTCGAGCGCACTGGTGGTCTCGTCCAGCACCAGCACCCTGGGCGCTCGCGACAGCGCCCGCGCCAGAGCGAGGCGCTGGATTTCGCCGCCGCTGAGCGCCGGCGAATGGCCCGACAGAAGCGAGTGCATGCCGTGAGCCCGCGCCGCCACGACGCCGTGCAGCCCGGTCCGGAGGATCGCCTGCGCGCTGTCCTGCTGACGGATCGCGTGGTCCCAGAGATGGAGATTGTCGTCGAGCGATCCCGAAAACACAGCCGCCTGCTGCGGGACATATTGCAGGGTGCGGCGCAGCAGCGGCTGCGGCCAATCCTCCAGACCGATACCGTCCAGCAGGACCCGGCCGGCATCCGGCTCGGTCATGCCGGCGATCAGCCGGGCCAACGTGGATTTGCCGGACCCGGACGGTCCGAGGATGGCGAGGATGCGGCCCGGCGGAATGTCGAGCGTGATGTCGCGCAGGAGCGGTTGACCGGGAGCGAAACCGAACGACACCGCTTCGAGCCGCACATGGCCCGTGATCCGAAAAGGCTGGCGCTCCTGGGCCTGCCGGTCGGGCTCGAACGCGCGGGCCAGCGGATAACGCTGCAGATCGTCGATCCGGGCGAAGGCCCCGCCAGCCTCCTGGAGATGCGGCATGGCGGCGGCGAGCGAGACGACCGGCCCGTTGATGAGGCCTGCGATCATCTGGCAGGCGATCAGCCCGCCCAGCGTCAGAGCGCCGTCCATGACAAGCACCGCGCCGACCGTCAGCACCGCGATGGTCATGGCCAGCCCCGATGCCGCAGGCGCCGCGAGGCCGATCGCGCGAAGAACGCCGATGCGCTGTTCGCGATCGAGAGCCGTATCTTCCGCTGCGGCGATGCGCTCGACCAGAAGCCGCTCGCGCCCATGCAGGCGGTAGGTTGACAGAGCCGCCATGCCTGCCGTCGCAATGCCGGCCGCGGCGCCCTCCGCCACCTGCGCCGCCGCATTGGCCGCGGCCACGCGTCGGCTGAGCGCGGTCATCGAGATCAGGTTGACGCAGCAGACGACCGCCAGAACCGCAGCGAGACCCGGCGAGAAGAGGGCCATCACCCCGAGATAGCCAAGCGCCTGAACACCATCCGGCACCAGCCGGGCCAGAGGCCCGCCGACGATCTCGCCGACGGAGGACCCGAGCCGCAGGCGCGAGACGATCTCGCCAGCGCTGCGCTGGGCGAAGAAGGAGGCCGGCAGATGCAGTGCGCGCCAGAAGCCGGCGACCGCGACATGGGTCGCGATCTTGCTCCGCAAGGCGGCGACGATGCGCTCGCGTAGCACGCCGAGCACGAACTGCAGCAGGCCCGCGCCGAGAATGGCGCCGAGCAGCGCGAGCGCCCAGGCCAGGCGCGACTGCCCGACGACATGATCGGCAAAGACGCCGATCGCTGCCGTCAGGGCGAGCGCCGGCACGATGCCGACCAGCCCGAGCAGCGCCGTCAGCGCGATCGCATCGGGAGAGCGCCGGGCCTCGTCGAGTAGCAGACCGAGCGTGGTGCGGCGCGGAGGCCGGCGCTCGAAACCGGGCCCCGGCTGAAAGCTGAGCGCGACACCGGTAAAGGAGCGCCCGAATTCGGCCCGATCGACGAGCCGCCGGCCGCAGGCCGGATCGAGGATCACGAAGCCGCTGCGCGTAACGCGATCGAGAATGACGAAATGGTCGAAATTCCAGTGCAGGATCAGGGGCATGGGGAGCAACGCCAGATCCTCGGGCTCGCGCCGCAGCCCATGGGTCTCCAGCCCGAAGCTGCGGGCGGCGACGACAAGTCGGGCGGCATCGACGCCGTCGCGAGCGGTCGCGCAGGCTACCCGCGCCTCCTCCAGCGTGATCGGCCGACCATGAGCCGCCAGAACCATGGCAAGGCAGGCCGCGCCGCATTCGGTCGCCTCCATCTGGAGGATGACGGGGGTGCCGCCGCCGAAAATGGACATCAGCCGCGGTCCGTCCAGACCGAGCGAGACGGTTCGAACAGGCGCCGCAGCGCCGGCAGGGCAAGCGAGAGCAGGCTCGTGTGCTCGGTCGTGATCTGCGCCGAGACGGGGGTGCCGCGGGTGAGCGACAGGTTGGGACCTCCTCCCGACGTCCAGGCCAGACGGCTCGGATCGCCGTCGCGCTTCTCCAGCTCGACGACGAGGCGGAAGACCGGCCCTTCGCGGGCGGCCAGTTCGGCGAGCTGTTCGCTGCCGAGCGTCGAGCGCAGGGAATCCCGCGTCGTGACGGTCGAAGAAACCGTGCCCACCCGCCCCAGCAGCCGGTCATGCTCGCCCTGCGGCAGGGACGCGGGCGCGATCAGCACGCGGTCGCCCTGGGAGACGCGTTTGCCGGCGCCGAGCGGCACGAACAGAACCGCCTCGAGATCCTCCGCGCGGCTGCCCCCCTGCGCCATGACAACGACGATGGCCTCGCCGCTGGAGACCGATTCGCCGACACGCGCCGGAACCTCGGCGACGACCCCGTCGACGGGCGCGCGCAGCACCTGGCGGACTGCCTGATTGGCTTCGGCCGCGGCGAGATCGATCGCCGCCTGCTCGATCTTCAGAGCCCGCCCCAGACGCTCCCGCTCGCGCCGCGCCTCGGCCTCGAGCGCGGCCGATTGCAGCGAGCTGCGCTCAAAGCGCATCTGGTCGCGCTCCGCGATCGCCTCCTGCAGCGCGATGCGGGCCGCGATAATGCGGGTCTCTGTCGAGATGCCCTTGCGCAGGAGCTCCGCCTCGGCGTTCTGGCGCTGCTGCAGCCAGCCGATCCGCTGCTCATGGCTGGCGATCCGCGCGTCGAGATTGGCGGCGTTCCGGTCGCGCACGGCCTGCTCGCTGCGCCGGTCCTGCTCGGCCAGGGCGGCCATGGCGAGATCGTCGCGCTTCAGCCCCTCCAATGCGCCGCGCAGGCGCGTGATCGTCTCGGACTGCTCGGGCAGCGTCAGCCGGCCAAGTTCCTGGCCCTTCACGACATGGTCGCCGGCCCGGACTTTCAGCGCCTCGACAAAGCCGCCCGCCGAGGCCGGGACGGCTGTGAGCAGATAGCCCGAGCGGTCGACCACGACGCCGCTGGCGGGAATCTGGATCGGGATGATGACCTGCGTGCTCGCGACCAAGGCCGCCAGCACGGCCAGCGCCACCCCTCCGATCACCGCACGCGTCCAGCTGTCGGTGACATGCATCGTCGTCGGCAGCGCCTCGATGCGGCCGCGCGCATCCAAAGCCTCGCTCCGGAACATCGACGCTGTCGTTGAATCCGCCATTCCACCCTCTTCGGGAAAGCGAAACAGCCGACGACTTCCCCATGGTCATGGTAAACGGACAGGGTTAAGGAAACCTGCAGGCTCACCGGCTGCATCCGATGGCCGACCCGCTCACGGCACTGACGCCCAAGACGACGCAGAGCTGTCCGGTCATCAGCGCTGGCCTGCCGGCCACAGGTGACCGCGGCCTTGCCGTTCCTTATGTCTGCTTCCGGTTGCCGACGCCGCTGCGCCGGCTCGGGTCCCGGTCATCGGAGCGACATCATGAGCAGACTGCGCATCGGCATCGTCGGGCTCGGCATGGCGGTGACGCCCCACGCCAAGGGTCTCGTCGACCTTCAGGACCAGATCGAGGTCGCCGGTGCCTACAGCCCCAGCCCTGAGCGCCGCGCCGCCTTCGGCGCGCGCTTCCCCTTTCCGCTCTGCGACGATCTCGAGGCGCTGCTCGCCGACGAAAGCGTCACGGCGATGCTGGTGCTCACTCCCGCCAACACGCATCTCGACGTCGCCCGGCGCTGCGCGCAGGCGGGCAAGCATGTTCTGCTGGAAAAGCCGATCGACATCACCACCGCGCGGGCGAAGGACCTGGTCGCGACCTGCCGCGCCGCCGGCGTCACGCTCGGCATCGTGCTGCAGCACCGCTTCAAGCCGGCGGCCGTGGCGCTGGCCGAACAGCTCGATTCCGGCCGGATGGGCGAGATCGTCGGCTGCTCGACCGTGATCCGGCTCTGGCGGCCCCAATCCTATTACGATGAGCCCGGCCGCGGCAGCTTCGCGCGCGACGGCGGCGGCGTGCTGCTGTCGCAGGGGATCCATACGCTCGATCTGATGCTGAGCCTGGCCGGCTCCGTTACAGAGGTCTGCGGCTATGCGCTGACCAGCCCGGTCCACCGGATGGAGACCGAGGACATGGTCTGCGCTGCGGTCCGTTTTGCCAATGGGGCGGTCGGCACCATCGATGCGACGACCGCGGCCTATCCCGGTTTCCCGGAGCGGATCGAGCTGATCTGCCGGCACGCGACAGCCTCGCTCGTCGGCACCGCGCTGGACATCGCCTGGCATGACGGCACGCGGACCACGACGGACCCGGACCGGAGCGCCGGCGGCACCGGCGCCGATCCGATGGCGTTCCCCCATGACTATCATCGCGCCGTGATGGCCGATTTCGCTGAGGCCATCCGACAGAAGCGCCCGCCTCGCATCACGGGCGAGGAGGCGCTGCGCGTCCATCATCTGATCGACGCACTCATCGCTGCCGGGCAAAGCTCAGGCCGCGTGATGGTCGCGACCGGCTGAGCAGCGTTCATGGCGTGCGGCTCCTCGGCATGCCGGGAGCATCGAGAAGCGGACCCGCCGGAGGGCGAGCCTGTCTTTCCGGGAATCATTTAACCGGCCATGCACGAAACATTCCGATACCCCCGATTCGACGAAAGAAAATTGCTGCCGAATCATCTCATTTGGAATATTTCTAATCAGCTGCACATTGTTTCGTCGCCGGATTCGCCATGTTTTCCACCCGCAATCTCACCGCCGATCTCGTGCAGCAGGCAGACGTGCCGGCCTGCCTCTCGACCGCCGGTCCCAACGGTTCCCAGTATCTCGCCGCCAATGCCGGCTATCTGCGCCTCGTCGAACGGGTCTGGCCGGAAATCCAGCACAAGGAACTGCTGGCGGCCGGCACGGCCCTGAGCAGCGTGCAGCGTGACCGGCGGCTGTGGCCGCTGGAGACCAACGGTTATTACGACGCCGAACGGGCCGAGGTGCGCAGCGCGACCGGCCGCATCGTCGATGTCGAGATCAGTTCGCAGCGGGTCTGGTGCAGCGGCGTCGCCTGCGATCTCGAATATTTCCTGCCGCTTTCGGCCCCGATACCCCTGGATGCCCGGCCGGGTCCGGGCGCGACCGCACCAAAGCGGGCGGCCTTCACACCGCGCTTCGGCGGCAGCCTGCGGACGATGAGCCTGTTGGACAGGCGCATCGTGATCGGGCGGATCATGTCGCTGGCCGCGGAAGGCGCCGTGCTGGCCCGCAACCTCGCCGGTGCTGCGAAGCCCGGTATGGCGCTGACGGAACTGGTGCAGCGCCTGAGCCCCTTCCAGGTCCCCAACCGCGCCAGCCCGACCACGGTCGGGTTCGATTTCTCCGACCTCGAATACGACGAGATCGAGGATCTGCTGCTGCGCTTCACCGGCGACATCTGGTCGCTGATCATGGCCAGCGAGGATCGCGACATCGTCGACACCCTTCGCTGCCTGGTCTCGAAATACACGATGCCCCGGCCGGTCATCGTCACCTGGTAGGCCGGGCGCGCCGCGGTTGGAACACCGCGGGCACGCCTTCTCTCACTGCTTCGGCACGTCCTTCAGCACCGCCTCCCAGCGCTCGACCTCGGCCTTGACCAGCCGGTCCAGATGCGCGGGGCCACGGACGGAGGCCGGCGGCACCGGAACGGCCAGGCCCTCGAACCGCGTCCGCACGAAATCGGAGGAGAGGCTCTGGTCCAGCGCCGCGACCAGCCGCGCCACGATGGCGGGATTGGTGTCCTTGTGGACGGCAAGCGCGTTCCAGACCTTCATGCCGAAATCGGGCAGCCCGGCTTCCGCGAAGGTGGGCACATCCGGCGCCTGCGGCAGGCGGCTGTCGCCGGTCACGGCGAGTGCGGTGACGGTGCCGGAGGCGTGCAGCGGCAGCAGCGTTGCCGTCTGGTCGATGACGCCATCGACGAAACCGCCGATCAGATCCTGGATCGCCGGTCCCGCGCCCTTATAGGGCACGATCGTCGCCTTCAGCCCCGAGAGATGCAGCAGCAGCCGCGGCGCCAGATCCGAGGTCGCACCGAAGCCCGCCGTACCGAAAGTGACCTTGTCGCCTTCCGCCTTGACCTTCGCGACGAAGGATTTGAGGTCCGCGACCGCACTTTTCTTGCTCGCGGCCATTACCATCGGCACGTCGGCGACGAGACCGATGGGGGCGAGGTCGGTGCGGGGGTCGTAGCGCTGGTCCTTGAAGAGCGCCCGGCTGGCGGCCATCGGCCCCATATTGCCAAAGAGGACGGTGTAGCCGTCCGGCTCGCCCCGGGTGACCCGCTCGGTCCCGGTCCGTCCGCCGGCGCCGCCGACATTCTCGACTACGATGTTCTGGCCCAGCGCCTTGCCCATCTCCTCGGCGAGGATGCGGGCGAGCACATCGGTGGTGCCACCGGCCGCGAAAGGCACCAGCATGGTTACAGGGCGGGTCGGATAGCTCTGTGCCGAAGCGGGCGCGATCGCCAGCGTGGCCGCGGCCATCAGGCCGAGCAACAGGGTTCTCATGAAGCCTCCCATCCATATTGTCGTTAGATTGCCTGCTATCAGACAATCTGTTCGCGCAAGGGTCAAGCGCGGAGATTGACGGTGGCCGCGCGCGCGGCAATGTGTTCGGCATGAACGAGATGAATCTTCGCATCCCGCGGCAGGCGGCCACGCTGCGTCTCCTCGTGGAGGACCGGATCCGCGAGGCGATCGCCTCCGGGCATTTCCGGCCGGGCCAGCGCCTCGTCGAGCGGGAACTCTGCGAGCAGATCGGCGTGGGGCGGACCTCGGTGCGGGAGGCGCTGCGGCAGCTCGAGGCCGAGGGCCTCGTCGTGACGGTGCCTCATCGTGGGCCCGAGGTCTCGTCCATCACCTTCGACGAGGCCCGGCAGCTCTATGAGGTCCGGGCCCTGCTGGAGGGCTTCGCCGGGCGGGCTTTCGCCGAGCAGGGCAGCGACGCGGCGATCCGGGATCTCAAGGAGGCCGTCGCCGGCTTCAAACAGGCGGCCCGCAACGGCGACCGCGCCCAGCTCGTCGCCGCCAAGACGCGCTTCTACAGCGTGCTGATGGAGGGGGCGGGCAACATCTTCGTCAAGCAGTCGCTGACGATGCTGCATAACCGCATCACCCTGCTGCGCTTCACCTCGATGACGCAGCAGGGCCGGCTCGACGACAGCGTGGCCGAGATCGAGGCGATCCATGACGCCATCGCGGCGCGCGACGGCGCCCGCGCGGAACAGGCCTGCCGGCATCACATCGCCATGGCCGCGAAGGTCGCGCTCGCCGTGCTCGAGCGCGAGCCTCGCCGCGGCTGACGCCGCGAATTGACAGATTGTCTGATAGCGCCCAGAAATCCGCCGGACGCCGCGCTGCCCTTGACGCGACGCCGGAGGATCGATCCATGCCTGACAGCGCCAGCTCCCCTGCCCCCATCGCCTTCATCGGGCTCGGCCAGATGGGACTGCCGATGGTGCGACGGCTGATTGCGGCCGGCTTCACGGTGCGAGGCGCGGACCCGGCCGAGGCGCCGCGACAGGCGTTGGTCGAGGCGGGCGGCTTGGCCTTCGCCGATGCGAAAGAGGCAGCCGAAGGCGCCGGCATCCTGATCACCATGCTGCCCAATGGCCGCATCGTGCGCGACGTGCTGCTGGGTGCCGGCGCGGCAGGCGCATTGGCCAAGGGCGCGCTCGTCATCGACATGAGTTCCTCGGCGCCCACCGATACGGTTTCTCTCGCGGCGGACCTCGTTCCGCTGGGCCTGCCGCTGATCGACGCGCCGGTCTCGGGCGGCGTGAAGCGCGCCATCGACGGCTCGCTCGCGATCATGGCGGGCGGACCGGCCGAGGCGGTCGAGCGCGCCCGGCCCGTGCTGGCGGCGATGGGCAAGTCGATCTTCGCCACGGGTCCGATCGGCTCCGGCCATGCGATGAAGGCGCTGAACAACTATGTTTCGGCGGCCGGGCTGGTCGCGGCCTGCGAGGCGCTGCTGGTCGGCGGCCGCTTCGGCCTGGCGCCGGAGACGATCGTCGACGTGCTCAACGCCTCGACAGGCCGCAACAACTCGACAGAAGTGAAGATGAAGCCCTTCGTGATCTCCGAGGCCTTCAATTCGGGCTTCTCGCTCGCTTTGATGGCGAAGGATCTGCGCATCGCCGCCGATCTCGCCGATCATCTCGAGCTTCCGCTGCCGCAGATCCAGTCGGTGGCTACGCTGTGGGAGGCGGCCAAGTGCGGGCTTGGCGCGCAGGCCGACCACACCGAGATCCACCGCCATCTCCAGGCGCTCGCCGCCAGCGGCCCGCGCGGCTGATGGGCCTGCGGGCGCGCATCGCCGCGGCGGCCGGCGACGCCGAACTGCGTCGCCTCGGCGCCGGCCTCGTCGCGGTGCTGCGGATCGAAGGCGCGGGCGACGACATCCTGCTGCGGCTCGATGACGGCGTCGTGGTGTTCGAGGGCACGGCCGCGCCGGACATCGTGCTCTCGGCAGCCGCAGAGGACTGGGCGAGGCTCCTGACCCTGCCGCCGCCGCCGCGCTTCCAGGCCTTCACGGCGCTGGCGATCGCCAACCCCGCCTTCACTCTTTCCGGCGACGCGCGCGTGATCGCGCAGGCGCGGGCCGTGATCGAGCGGCTGTTCGAGCTCGTCGTGCTGTCGCCCCCGGCTCCGGCGCCCTCCGTCACCCGGCGGATGGGCCAGATCGAGGGGCGCTATCACCAGGTCGCCCTGCCGGAGGGCGCAGCCGAGATTTATGTCGAGCGCGCCGGAAGCGGGCGGCCGGTGCTGTTCCTGCACACGGCCGGCGCCGATTCCCGCCAGTTCCACGGGCAACTCGCCGATGTCGCACTGGCCGCGGAGTGGCGCCTGATCGCGCCGGACATGCCCTTCCATGGCCGCTCGATGCCTCCCGAAGGCTGGCAGGGCGAGCCCTACCGGCTCTCGGGCGCGCGCTATCTCGGCTGGTGCGCGGCGATCATCGAGCAGGTGATCGGCGCGAAGGCGATCGTCGCCGGCGGCTCGATGGGCGCGGCGCTCGCCCTGCTGCTGGCGGCGGAGCGGCCCGATCTCGTCGCGGGCGTCATCGCGATCGAGCCGCCCTTCCGCTCGAAGGGGCGGCGCAACCCGTTCCAGCACCATGTCGGCGTCCATGCCGGGCTGCACAACGCCGCCTTCGTGCGCGGGCTGATGAGCCCGACGAGCCCGATCGACAGCCGCCGCCGGGCCGCCTGGATCTATTCGCAGGGCGCGCCCGAGATCTATGCCGGCGACCTTGTCTTCTATTCCGACGAGTTCGACGGGGCGGAGGTGGCGCCCCGCATCGACGCGGCGCGGACACCGGTCTCGCTGCTCTGCGGCACCTATGATTATTCGGCGACGCCGGAGGACGGAGGCAAGCTCGCCGCGCTCATCCCCGGCGCCGATCTGCGCGTCATGGAGGGGCTCGGCCATTTCCCGATGTGCGAGCACCCCGACCTGTTCCGCCCGCATCTGCTGGCGGCGCTGGCCCATGTCGGAGGGCCACTCTGATTAGCGCAGCGGCGGCAGGTGGAGCGCCACCGTCTCGCCCTCCGAGCCCTCGACGGGAGGATGGAGCTCCCGCACCAGCGGGTCGTGGCCGGCGATGATCCGCTCCTCAGCCCCGGCGAGGCGGCGCGCGGCGCGCCAGCCCTGCGCCAGCGCGCCGAGGTCGAAGAAGATCGGGAACGGGTTCTGCCGCTCGATATTGGCCATGAAATGCGCGGCGTCGCTGGCCAGCACCAGCGGCCCGCGGGCGGTCTCGACGCGGACCATCTGCAGGCCGGCGCTGTGGCCGCCGACCTTGTGCAGGCTCAGCCCCTCGTCGATCTCGGCATCGCCGTCATGGAAGACGACACGCTCGGCATAGACCGCACGCACCATCCGCACGACATCCTCGACGTCGAAGGGGTAGCGTATGCAGGCCTGGCACATGTGCCGGCCGGTCGCGAAGCCCATCTCCGCCTCCTGAAGGTGGAAGCGGGCCTTCGGGAAGAGATCGAGATTGCCGGCATGGTCATAGTGGAGATGCGTGATGACCACGTCCTCCACCGTCCCAGGATCCACGCCGAGTTGGCGCAGTGCGGCCTCGACGGGGCGGATCAGGGTGCGGCCACGCTTGGCTCCGCCCTCTGGGGTGAAGCCGGTGTCGACCACGACGACCCGCCCGCCGCGCCGCACGACCCAGACGAAATAGTCCATGGGCATGGGCGCGTCGTGCGGATCGGGCGTGCGGATGAAGTTCTCGAAGGCCCGGCGCTCATGCACGGCATAGCGCAGGGCGAAGACCTCCCAGCCGGCCATCGCCGGTCTCACTTGTCGTTGGGCACGGCCCCCTCGGCCTTCAGCACCTCATGGGCCGCCTTGAAGGCGTCGAGGCCGGCCGGGATGCCGCAATAGACGGTCGCGTGGAGCAGGATTTCCTTGATCTCGTCGACGGTCACGCCGTTGGCGAGCGCCCCCTTGACGTGGAGCTTGAGCTCGGCCGGCTTGCCGAGCGCCGTCAGCATGGCGAGGTTCAGCATCGAGCGGGTCTTGTGCTCGAGGCCCGGCCGCGTCCAGGCATAGCCCCAGCACCATTCGGTGGTGATGTTCTGGAAGGCCATCATGAAGTCGTCGGCCTTGGCCAGGCTGCCATCGACATAGTCGCTGCCCAGCACCTTGCGGCGGACTTCGAGACCCTTGTTGAACTGATCGCTGTGCGACATCGGCCTTGATCCCTTTCGTGGTGGTGTTCGGAGGTCGTCAGAGCCCGAGATAGGCGCTGCGGACGGCGTCGTTTCCGGACAGCTCCGCGCTCGTGCCCTCAAGCACGACCCGGCCGCTTTCCAGCACATAGCCACGGCCGGCGACGGACAGCGCCAGCGTGGTGTTCTGCTCGACCAGCAGGATGGATGTGCCCGTCCGGCTGACGGCCAGGAAGGTGTCGTGGAGTTCGTCGACGATCTTCGGCGCCAGGCCATGGCTCGGCTCGTCGAGCAGGAGAAGCCGGGGCTGGAGCATCAAGGCCCGGCCGATCGCGACCATCTGCTGCTCACCGCCCGAGAGCGTTCCCGCGAGCTGGCCGAGCCGCTCGCGCAGGCGGGGGAACATCGTCAGCACCCGATCGCGCCGCGTGGCGAGATCGCTGGCGGAGCGCACTGCATAGGCGCCGAGCATGACGTTTTCCTCCACCGTCATCTCGGGGAAGACATGGCGACCTTCCGGCACATGGGCGATGCCGAGCGCAGGGATCGCATGCGAGGGGCGGCCGACGAGTTCGGTGCCATCGAAGCGGATGCTGCCGCGGGCGGAGACAAGCCCCGAGATCGTCCGCAGCAGGGTGCTCTTGCCGGCCGTGTTGGCGCCGATCACGCAGACGAATTCGCCCGGGCCGACCGCGATCGAGACGTCGTGCAGCACGTCGAGGCCGCCATAGCCGGCATGCAGCCCGGCGATCGAGAGAAGCGGAGGCTGGCTGGTCATCGCACCCTCCTCACGCCGCCGACCGGCCGAGATAGGCCTCGATCACGGCCGGGTCGCGCGCGATCTCGGCCGGGGTGCCGGTCGCGATCATCTGGCCGAAGTTCAAGACGACCAGCCGGTCGCACAGCGCCATGATGGCGCGCATGTGGTGCTCGACCACGACCAGCGTCAGCCCCTCCTCGCGCAATTGCCGCAGAAGATCCATGAAGGCGTCCATCTCGGCATGGTTGAGCGCCGCCATCGCCTCGTCGAGCAGCAGGACCCGCGGCTCGGTGCAGAGCGCGCGCGCCACCTCGACACGCGCCCGCTCCGGAAAGGAGAGATCGCGCGCGAGTTTGCCGGCGATCGCGCCAATGCCGACGCGCTCGAGGCAGCGCTCCGCCAGCTCGCTGGCCTCGGGAATCGCGTGGCGCATCAGCCCGCCGGTCAGGACGTTGTCGAGGACCGTCGAGTCGAGGAACAGCGCGACGTTCTGGAAGGTCTTGACCATGCCCGCCGCGGCGATCCTGTGCGGCTTGAGGCCGACGAGGTCGCGGCCGTCGAGCCGGATCGTGCCGGAATCGGGCCGGTGCAGGCCGACCAGCGTCGAGAACAGCGTCGTCTTGCCGGCGCCGTTGGGGCCGATCAGCCCGAGGATCTCGCCCGGCGCCACGGAGAGCGACACATCCGACAAGGCCTGCAGCCCGCCGAAGCGCTTGCCGAGCCCGCTGACCTGGAGCAGTGGCGCGACCATTAGCGTTCCTCCCGGCGCAGCAGGCGCCTGATCCGCGGGCCGATCGCCATGAAGCCGCGCGGCTCGACCAGGATCACGAGGATCAGCAGCACGCCGAAAACGAGTTGCGACAGCCCCGCCGCTTGGGCGGAGAAGACCTGGTTGGCGATCTCCTCAAGCGGGATGACGAAGAAGGCGCCGAGGATCGGGCCCGCCGCCGTGCCGATGCCTCCGACGATGGCGATCATCGCCATCCGCACCGAGATCGAGGCGACGCCGAAAACGGTGTCGGGATCGAAGAAGAACTGGAACTGGGCGTAGAGCGTGCCAAGCGCCGCCGTCAGCGCGCCCGAGATCACCGCAGCGATGATCTTGGTGCGGGTGGTGTCGACGCCGATGACCTCGGCCGCGTCGGCATTCTCCTTGATCGCGCGCAGCCGGTAGCCGAGGCGGCTACGCTTGATCGCGACGAAGATCACGGTCACCACGACGAGCGCCCCCAGCATCAGCCAGTAAGAGGCGCGGGTGTCGGCGAACTGCATCAGGCCGAGGCTCGGCTTGGCGTAGGGGACGGAGATGCCCACCGGTCCGCCGGTCAGCCCGCCCCAGCTGTTGCCGATGACGCGCATGACCTCGCCGAAGGCGAGCGTCGCCAGCGCGAAATAGTGGCCGCGCAGTCGCATTGTCGGCAGGCTGATCAGAAGCGCAGCGAGCCCGCCCAGCACCGCCGCCGCCATCATGCCGAGCCAGGGCGTGATGCCGAAATGGATGAGAAGCAGCGTCGAGGTGTAGGCGCCGATGCCGAAGAAGGCGGCGTGGCCGAGCGAGATCTGGTTGGCGAGGCCGGCGACGATGTTCCAGGCCTGCGCCATGGCGGCGAAGAGAAGCGCCAGGCAGAGGATGCGGATGCCGTAGCCGCGCGGCTCGAAGGCGAAAGGCAGGGCGATGGCGAACGCCGCGAGCAGCGCGAGGCCGGCCGTCTGCCGAAGGGATGGCGCGCTCATCGGGCCGCCCCCAGCAGGCCCTTCGGCCGGAAGGCCAGCACCGCGATGAAGACGATGAAGAGGACGAGGTTCTGCAGCTGGATCGGAAAGACGAGCGCCGAGAGCGACTGGATGATGCCGACGGCGAGGCCGCCGACCACCGCGCCCGCGACCGAGCCGAGCCCGCCCAGCACCACCACGGTGAACATCAGCACGGCGAATTGGGTGCCGACCGTCGGCGAGGCCGTCAGATAGGGCAGTATTACCGCGCCGCCGAAGGCGGTGAGCCCGACGCCGAGCGCGAAGGCGAGCATGTGCATGCGGTCGGCATCGATGCCCATCAGCCGCGCGGCCATCGGGTCCTGCGCGGTGGCGCGCATCGCGCGGCCGAACCAGCTCGACTTCAGGAAGAGCCAGAGCGCCAGCCCCGAGGCCACCGACATGGCGAAGGCGGCGAGATAGGGCACGGAGACGAAGAGCGGCCCGAGCTGCAGCGACGAGGTCTGGTAGGGCGTCGAGACGGAGCGGAAGCCCGAGCCGAACATCAGCAGCGCGGCGTTCTCCAGCACGATCAGCAGGCCGACGGTGAGGAAGATCTGCGCCACCTCGGGGGCCTTGAGCACGCGCCTGATCAGCATGTGTTGGAGCGCGGCCCCGAGCAGGAACACGACCGCGAAAGCGAGCGGCGCCGCCAGCAGCGGATCGAGCCCGAGCCAAGCCCAGGCATAATAGGCCACGAACATGCCGAGCATCAGGAATTCCGCTTGCGCGAAGTTCACGATGCCCATCACGCCGAAGACCAGCGTCAGGCCGATCGAGATGACGGCGTAGACACCGCCGATCATCAAGCCGTCCAGGATGGCCTGAACCACCGCCATGAGCGCCTCTCTCCCCTGCCCGGCCGCTGCCGATCGCGGCTCAGCCGGCCCAGACGGCCTTGGCCTTGGCGACGTCAGAGGGCCAGACGGTGACGAGTTCCTTGTTACGCCACTGGACCATGACGGGGACGGAGAGCGTGTTGAGGCCGGTCTTGTCGAACTGGACGGCCCCGCCCGTCATGGCCTTGGTCCAGCCGCCCTCGAAGCGACCGCCATGCAGCGCCTTGCGCAGATCCTCGGATTTGGCCGACTTGGCCTTCTCCATCGCCTGGGCCAGCACATCCATGCAGACGGCGTGCTCGAGCGCCTCATGGACCATGAAATAGCCGAAGCGCTTGCGGAAGCGCTCGGTCAGCTCCGGCGCGAGGTCGTAATTGGCCGGCGAGATCGAGAGCACGCCCTCGGCGAATTCGCCGAGCCCCTTCTCGAAATCCGGAATGACATAGCCGGCCGCGCCACCGATGGCGGGAATGGTGATGCGCTGCTGGCGCATCGCGCGGATGATCTGCAGGGAATCGTTGAGGTAGGAAACCGGGAACACCGCCTGGGCGCCGGAGGCGCGCAGCTTGTTGATCAGCGGCGTGACGTCGGTGATGCCTAGCGGATAGGCGTCGTCCATGACGATCTGGACGCCGGCCGCCTTGGCGCCCTCGCGCAGACCGCCGGCCTGCGAGGTCCCATAGGCGGTATCCTCATACATGATCGCAATGCGCTCGAGCTTCTGGCCGGCACTCGCTGCGATGGCGACCGTGCCGTCGAACTGCGCTTTGCCGATGACCGAGGCCTTGGCGACCACCTGGAAGATGTTCTCGAAGCCGCGGCCGGTGATCTGGTCCGAGAAGGACATGGTGAGCAGCGGCACGCCCCGGCGCTCCGTGACTTCCGAGATCGCGATCGTGAGCGACGAGGCAAAGGCGCCAAGGATCGCTACGACGTCGTTCTGCGTCAGCAGGCGCTGGGCGACATTGGCGGCCGTCGTCGGGGTCGAGGTCGAGTCGGCAACGACGAGATTGATCCGGGCGCCGCCGAGCGCCTTGATGCCGCCTGCGGCGTTGATCTCGTCCGCGACCAGTTCGATGCCATTGCGCGAATTGATGCCGAACTGCGCGTTGGCGCCGGAGAGCGGCAGGATGACGCCGACATTGACGGCCTTGCCCTGGGCGATGGCGTCGCGGACGACATAGGGGGCGGCGATGGCACCGGCGGCGCCGAGCATGAGGCCACGGCGGGTGGGCGACAGCTTGATCATCTCTTCCTCCACGATCTGCCTTCTGCGGGCATCAGCGGGGAGAGGCATCCCACAAGCGTCGACCCCCTGTCAACTGATTGACAGATTGTCTGACGATTAGCGATCTGAGCCGGCGGAGCCTGCGAGCGCTCCGCGGCCGTGGGACCATAACGGCGCGGTTGTCCGCGCCGCCAGGTTCAGGCGGCCAGCGCAGCCGGTCCCGGTGTCGATGCGATATCGATCCAGCCGTCGCCGGCCCGATAACGGGCGGAGACCTGGCCGGAATCGTCCATCGCGAAGAGGGCGAGCCAGCCCTGGTCGAACAGCGCCCGGAGGTCCGGGTGCTTCGCCAGGATGCCGAGGATCGCCTCGCGCGGGGCCGCGACGACCACCGACAGCCGCAGCGGCTCGTGCATCAGGCGTTCGCCGTCATGGACCGACTGCCAGGGCAGACCACCGCGCAGCAGCCCGCCATTGCCCTCGAAGACGCCGATGCCGCCGACGACGTTGTGCAGCAGCTTGTTGCCGGCGCCGAAGGCCGCCGGTGCGACGGCCGAGCCGTAGTATTGCAGGCTGATCCAGCTCGCGACGACGACCGGCGCCGTCAGGATGAGTTCGAGCACCTTGAATTCGGTGTCGGCACGCCAGTCATAGCTGTGCAGGAAGGCGCGCCCGGCGAGCGAAGCGCCTGCCGTGTGCCGGCGCGGTGCGGCGATGAAGGCTTTGCAGCCGGCCAGACCCCATTCCGGCCGCACCTGCGCCCAATCCCGGCCGCGCCGCGCGACGTCGCCCTCGCCCGCCGCGCCGGGCAGCCGCAGCGCCCGCTCGGTCCGGGCGAGCCGACCGGCGGAGGCCAGCAGCGCGTCCAGCTTCGCCAGATCGGCCGCGTGCGACGGCGGAACGGTTTCGCGGTCGAACAGCGTGATCTCGTCGCTGACCGTGTCATGCAGGCCGGCGACGAAGCGCGTATCGGCCGGAACCTCGATCCCCTGCCCCGTCAGCCCGGCGCGGACGTCCGCCTCGTTCAGCAGCCCGGCCAGCAGGCGGGCATTCACGTCGCCGGGAAAGCCGCCGCAGGCGCCGCATTGCAGGGCGCTGGCATGGGCGTTGTTGACCAGCCGCGCGCCATGGCCGGCCAGCAGCACCAGCCGGGCGAAGCCCGAGGTCAGGGACATGCCCCGCAGGACCGCCGCGGCCATCTCCGTCCGCTGCGCCACGGTCAGCGTCGCGTCGAGGCGCGGTGCCGTCCGGTCGCTCTCCGGGCGGTGATCGGCCGTGACGGAGTCGTGGAAGAGCTTCCAGAGATAGAGCGGGCCACTGGCCTCGACGAAGGCGAAGGAGGAGACGGCGGCGCGCTTGAAGCGGCCCCAGGCGCGCTTGGCCCGGGCGCCGATGCGCACCTTCTCTTCCGCGGCCTCGCCCGGAGCGTCGCAGGTGAAAGACCCCAGGCCCGGCTTCAGCAGGACCGGCAACCGCGCCTCGCCGCCCACCGAACCGAGCCGGCGATGCGAGACGCCGATGCCGAAGAAGCCGGCGAAGCCCAGCGTCTCCACGCCGGGATCGAGCGACTCCAGCGCGCGGCGGATGATTTCCGAGCGGACGTCGATGCAGAAGGCCGCCTGGACCGAAGGCCGCGCGGGCGCCGCCTTCGCGGCGGCCGGCTGCCATGCCGCGAAGAACCGGCGCTGGGCAGCGCGGTCATAGGCTTCCTGCAGCAGGGCGTCGATGATCTGGTCGTCGCTCGGCTCGACGGGCGCGGCATGGGCGTCGATCGCCTGCCGCCAGGCCTCGGCGATCTGCCGCCCGAACTGCGCGTGCAGCGCCGCCTCGAAGGCGAGCGCGATGGCCAGCAGATCGGTGATCGTCTGGTCGGTCCCGCCATCGCGCTCCGCCTGCCACTGAAGGTGGCGGGCATATTGGGCCCAGCCGCCGAGCCCTGTCAGCAGCGCCGTGAAGTAGCTCTCGGCCGCCGCCTGCGGCAGACCGAGGGCGAGGCAGGCGCGCCGGATCGCCGCCGGGGCGCCCAGCGGCTCCCGCGAGATGCGCAGGCAGAAGCCCTTCAGCCCCGCGATCTCGGGCGAGAGATCCTGCGTCGCGAAGGCGCGCCAGGATTCATAGGCGCCAGCGGCCTGGGTCTTCGGCCACATCGCCTGACCGAGATCGAAATGGCCCGAGGCCCAGGCGCCGATCCGGTCGGCGATGAAGCCCGGCCAGTCGACGCCGGTGGCCTCGGCGCAGAGCGCCGCGACGGTCGGAATCGGCGCCGCGGGCGCAGGGTTCTCGGACAGGGCCGCCTCGACTACGGCGTGGCCCGGCGCCCCCGGCCGCTCGGCGATCACCTCGGCGAGGTCGGCCGGCGTGATCTCGCCAGCCCGCCAGCGCTCCCGGTAGAAGGACCGCGGCATGGTGACGGGGATGCCGCCGGCCCGGCCGAGGCGCGCCGCCGCGCCGGCCAGCGTCTCCCCCGCCAGACCGAGGAAGGGATTGACCGCGACGGAGGCCGAGAGCGGCCAGAGCGGCGGAATGATGCGGGCGGCACGGTCGGCCTGCGCCATCAGGGCGGCCTGCAGGGCGTCCTGTCCGGGCTGCGCGGTCATGACGGGCTCCTTTCGCTGGTGAGGTGGGATGATGCGGGCCGGGCCCAGCCGCCGGTGAGACGGTCGAAGATGGCGTTGCCGTAAAAGCCGTTGGCGAGATGGACACGCAGGCCCGCGAGAGCGGGATGCCCGGCCCAGTGCGGGAACAGCGCCTGGGCGAAGGCGACGGCCCCGAAGGAGAGCAGCGTCAACACGATCAGCGCCCATTCCAGCGCGGTCGGCGGCGGGATCGGCGGCAGCGTCGGCGAGGTCAGCCACTGCGCGAAGCGCTGCAGCAGGAAGTAGGACAGCGAGGCGGCGATCGAGGCCGCCGACGTCCGCAGCGTCAGCGCGCGCGGTGCGGCGTCGGCGAGGCCCTGCGCGATCAGATAGGCGACACCGAAGACGAGGATGGCGCCGAGCGCGATCGCCTGAGGCGACTTGTCGGCGAAGCCGAAGCTCAGTCCCATCAGCGCATAGAGCGCCAGCGCGAAGGCGAAGGCCTGGGCGACGACGCGGAGGCTGGCGACCGCGACCGGCCCCGGCCGGCGCGTGGCCGCGACCTGCTCCACGGCCCAGCCCGACGACAGGAAGGCATGGGCCTTGTAGAGCGAGTGGGCGACGATGTGCAGCAGCGCCAGCGGGAAGAGCGCCAGCCCGCATTGCAGCACCATGAAGCCCATCTGCGCCACGGTGGACCAGGCGAGCGAGGTCTTGATCGCCGATTGGGTCAGCATCACCAGCCCGCCGAGCAGGGCGGTGAAGCCGCCGATCAGCACCAGCGCCGCCAGCGCGCCCGGCGTCGTCAGCAGCAGGTCCGCGAAGCGGATCAGCAGGAAGCCGCCCGCATTGATGATGCCGGCATGCAGCAAGGCCGAGACCGGCGTCGGCGCCTCCATGACCTCGACCAGCCAGCCATGGGCCGGGAACTGGGCCGATTTGAGCAGCGCCGCCATGACCAGCAGCGCCACCGCCCAGCCCGTTCCGGCGGGCACCGGCCCGCTGCGCGCCTGCGCCAGGATCGCGCCGATGTCACCGGTGCCGTAGCCCGCGAACAGGAGCAGGCAGGCCAGCAGCAGCGCGCCATCCGCCAGCCGGGCGACGACGAACTTCTTCCGCGCCGCGCGCTGCGCCGCCGGGCGGGCGGGATAGAACAGCAGCAGCCGGTGCAGGCAGAGGCTGGTCGCGACCCAGGCGACGAGAAGCTGCAGCAGATTGCCGGCGCTCACGAGCAGAAGCGCGGCGGCGAGCGTGGCGCAGATCCAGCCCGTGAAGCGGCTCTGCCCCGGTTCGCCGGCGAGATAGCTGCGGCTGAAGCGCAGGACGACCCAGCCGACGAAGGTGATCAGCAGCAGCATCGTCACGCCGACGATGTCGAGGCGGGCCGAGAGGCCCAGGCCGCGGGGGGCGAGCAGCGTCAGCGTCGCGGGGCCGAACCAGGCGAGTTGGACGGCAGCGGCAAGCGCCACCACGAAAGCAACCGCCGCGGCGATCTCGGCCAACGGCCCCGGCCCCTTCGGCGTCGCCTCGCGGCGCAGCAGGTGGAGCGCCAAGGCGGCGAAGATCGCCGGGGCCAGAAGGGGTAGCGCGAGATGGGACATGGCGGTCTCACGGGCTGGTTGATCTCGCACCGCAATATCACCGGGCCCACTGCGCTAAAAATTCATTGTTTGTGCGTTTCCGTTCGCTATCATCGAAGAATGGCTGGCCTCAACTACAACCATCTGCGCTATTTCTGGACGGTCGCCCGGGAGGGCCATCTCGGCCGCGCGGCCCAGCGCCTGAACCTGACGCAGTCGGCGCTTTCGGTGCAGATCAAGCGGCTGGAGGAGCAACTCGGCCACCAGCTGTTCGAACGCGCCGGGCGCGGCTTGCTGCTGACCGAAGCCGGACGGATCGCCCGCGATCATGCCGATATCATCTTCGCGACGGGTGACGATCTGCTCGGCACGCTGCGCGAGAGCGGCCTGTCGCGGCATGTGCTGCGCGTCGGTGCGCAGGCGACGCTGTCGCGCAATTTCCAGCTCGCCTTCCTGCGCCCGATTCTCGGGCGGCCGGATGTCGAGGTGGTCCTGAAGTCGGGCGCGACGCCGGAGCTGCTGCGCGCCCTTGCGGCGCATCAGCTCGACGCGGTGCTGACCAACCAACCCCCGGCCGCGGATCCCGAGCGCGCCTTCCTCACCCACAAGCTGGCCGAGCAGCCGGTGAGCCTGGTCGGCCGGCGCGACCTCGTCGCTGAGGCCGGCGATTTCGAGGCCTTGCTCGCGCGCCATCCGGTGATCCTGCCGCCGCTGCATACGGGCCTGCGCGACGACATCGACGCGCTGATCGACCGGGCGGGCATCACGCTGCGCATCGCCGCCGAGGTCGACGACATGGCGATGATGCGCCTCCTGGTGCGCGAGGGCGTGGGCCTGGGCGTGCTGCCGCCCATCGTGATTCAGGACGAGCTGGCGCAGGGCGTGCTCGCGATCGGAGCCGCGCTGCCCGGCATCGTCGAGCGCTTCTACGCCGTCACAGTGGCCCGAACCTTCCGCAACGCGCTGCTGCAGGATCTGCTCGGACAGCAGGGGTAAGGCGCGCGCCTCAGAGCACCGCCAGCGAGATGGCCGGCACCAGCGCGATGGCGAGCAGGCCGAGCAGCAATGCGCCGAGATAGAACCAGACCGTCTTCATCGCCGCGTCGGGATCGACCTTGCCGATCGAGCAGGCGATGTAGTGGCCGATGCCGATGGGCGGGGTGAACAGGCCGATATTCATCGAGACGACCACGACCATGGCGTAGTGCACCGGGTGGATGCCGAGATCCTTGGCGATCGGGAACATCAGCGGCGCCAGCAGCACGATCGCCGGCAGGCCCTCGAGCAGGCAGCCCAGCGTCAGGAAGACCGCGATCGTCACCGCCATGTAGACGATCCAGCCACCCGGCAGCCCCTTCATCACCGCGGCGAGATACTGCGCGAAGCCGGTCTGGGTCAGCACCCAAGCGGCGGCCGAGGCCGTGCCGAGGATGATCAGGATCGCGCCGGTCATGGCGGCGGTCTCGATCAGCATGCGGTACGTCTGGGCGGCCTTGAGCCCGCCATAGAGGATCATGCCCGCGATCAGCGCGTAGACGACGGCGATGGTCGAGACTTCGGTGGCCGTCGCAACGCCCTCCGTCACCGCGCCGCGGACGAGGAAGGGCAGGACGAGCGCCGGCGCCGCGATCACCAGCGCCTTGCCGATCACCGAGACAGGCGCCCGGCGCACACCCTCCAGCGCCTCTCCCCGCGCCTTCCAGCGGGCGGCGATGGCGAGGATCAGCAGCAGGAAGAAGGCGACGACGAAGCCGCTGGCGAAGAGCGCCGCGATCGAGATGCCCGCGACGGAGCCGATAACGATGAGCACGATCGAGGGCGGCACCGTATCGGCCATGATCGCGCCCGTGCCGAGCAGGGCGACCATCTCCTCGGGCTTGTTGCCGCGGCGCTTCATCTCGGGGAAGAGCGCCGGCGCGACGGTGGCCATGTCCAAGACCTTCGAGCCGGAGATGCCGGAGACCAGATAGAGCGAACCGAGCATCACATAGGACATGCCGGCCCGGACATGGCCGAACATCGAGGCGAGGAAATCGACGATCGCCTTGCCCATGCCCGTCGCATCGAGAATGCAGCCGAGCAGCACGAAGACCGGCACCGAAAGCAGGATCAGGCTCGACATGCCCTCATCCATGCGCCCGACGATTACCGTCACCGGCAGCTTGGTCGAGAAGACGAGGAAAGCCATCGCGCCCGCGCCGAAGCAGAAGGCGATCGGCACGCCCATGGCGAGGCAGAGCGCGATGACACCGACGAGCAGGATCAGGATATTGGCCTTGCCGAGCCCGGCCAGCACCGGCGAGAGCAGCCAGAGCAGCCCGATGGTGGCCGCCACCAGCACCAGCGCTGTCACGAGGTCGCGGCGCGGCGCCTCGGTCCAGAGTTTCACCGCCAGCACGAACAGCATCAGCGCGATGCCGATCGGGATGCCGGCGATCCGCCAGGCGGTCGAGATGTTGAGCGCCGGGGAGGTCACCGGAAACTCGTCGATCCAGTGCTCGATCGCCGAGGGCAACAGCGCGGCGAGGAAGGCGCCGATGACGACGAGGCCAGTCGTCTCCAGCAGCGCGCGGGCGCGCGGGCCAACCGCGTTGATCACCAGCGCCAGGCGCAGATGCTCGCCGCGATCGATGGCGATGACCGCGCCGAGCATCACGATCCAGAGGAAGAGGAAGGAGGCGATCTCGTCGGCCGCCGTGATCGGCGAGGACAGGACATAGCGCCAGAACACGGCGACGAGGACGAGCCCGATCAGCCCGACCAGCAACAGCGCGGCGAACGCTTCCAGCGGCGCCATCAGGAAGCGAAGCCGCGCAGACGGGCGCGGCGGCACCTGTTCCTCGATGGCGAAGGCCTGGGTTTCGCTGATCGGCGTGGCGTCTGTCATCGCTGTCTCGCTGGGGATCGACGCTGGACAAGGCGGCCGCGCCTCTCGGCGCGACCGAATGATGAAGGGCGTCAGGCGAGCGTGCCGACGGCTTCTTCGAGCAGGGCCCAGGGCTCGTCACCGAACTTGCCGCGCCATTCCTTGTAGAAGCCCGCCTTCGACAGCGCGTCGCGGAAGGGCGCCGGGTTCACATCGTTGAAGATCATGCCGGCGGCGGCGAGATCCTTCTGAAGTGCGATGTTCTGGGCGGCGACGTCGGCGCGCTCGGCCTCGCAGGCGCTGTTCAGGACGCGGGAGACAGTCGCCTGGATATCGGCCGGCACCTGGCCCCAGGCGCGGCGGTTGATCAGGAACCACCAGCCATCCCACATATGGTTTGTGACGGAGCAGTATTTCTGCACCTCGAAGAGCTTGGCCGCAGAGATGATCGCCGGCGGATTCTCCTGCCCGTCCACAACCTTGGTCTGGAGCGCCGAATAGACCTCGGCGAAGTTCAGGCCGGTTGGCGAGGCCCCCAGCGACTTGAACAGCGAGAGCCAGAGCGCGCTGACCGGCACGCGGATCTTCATGTTCTTCAGGTCTTCGGGCTGGACGATGGGCTTGGAGCTGTTGGTGATCATCCGGAAGCCATTGTCCCAGATCTTGTCCATGACGACGAAGCCGCCGCGGGTGATCTGCTGGCGCAGATGGGCGCCGAGCTTGCCGTCCATCGCGCTCCAGAGCGCCGGATAGTCCTTGAAGGCGAAACCGACGCCGGAGATCGCAGCGGCGGGAATGATCGTCGAGAGCACGTTGACGCCCGAATTCAGGAAGCATTCGAGCGCACCCGAGCGCAGCTGCGAGAGCATGTCGGAATCGGCGCCGAGCTGGTTATTGGGGAATAGCTGGAACTCGAATTTGCCGTTGGTCTGCTCCTTCACCTGCTCGGCCGCCTTGGTGAGGTGGACGTTCAGCGGGTGCGAGGCGGGAACGTTGGTGCCGATCTTGAACGTGTGCTCGGCAGCGTGGGCATAGCGCAGCGGCAGCGCGGCAGAGATCGCGCCTGCGCCGGCGAGGGTGGCGAAGCGGCGCCGGCTGATGGAAAGCGTCATCGTTGTATCCTCCCGTTTGTTTTTGGTTGGTGGGCCGTTCAGGACGACGGCGCGGCCTTGCCGCCGCGGAACATCAGTCCCGCCTCGCGGAAGCCGCCATCGACATTGAGGGTGTGGCCGTGGACGTAGCGGGCCTCGTCGGAACAGAGGAACACCGCCGCATCGGCGATTTCCTCCGGCGTGCCGTAGCGCGTCATCGGGATCAGGTAGTTGTAGGCGGCGCGGGTGGCTGCATCATGGGCGAACTTCGCCATCTCGGTCTCGATGGCGCCGGGCGCGATGTTGTTGACGTTGATGCCATATTCCGCGAGTTCGACAGCCATCACCTTGGTCAGCAGCTCGAGCCCCGCCTTCGCTGCACCATAGGCGCCGCGGCCATGGCCGCCGCGCTGGCCCGAGAGCGAGGCGATGTTGATGATCTTGCCGGAGCGCTGCTTCGCCATCACCCGCGCGCAGGCCTGGGCGACGAAGAAGGCGCCAGTCAGGTTGATCGCGATGGTGCGGTTCCAGGTCTCGGCGTCGATCTCAAGGAACGGCGTGTTGCCGCCGATGCCGGCATTATTGACGAGGATGTCCAGCCGGCCGTAGCGGGCGACGATGGCGTCGATCAGCGCCGTCACAGAGCCCTGGTCGGCGACGTCGACCGCCGCCGCCATGCCTTCGGACGCGCCAAGACCGGCCAGCGCCTGACGGGCGCCCTCCTCGTTGATGTCGGCGAGCACCGGAACGGCTCCTTGCGCCGTCAGAGCGCGGGCGATGGCGAGGCCGATGCCCCGCGCGCCGCCGGTCACCAGGGCGATCTTACCTTTGAGCCTGCCCATCGCGTCCGTTCCTGTCCCTTGCCCGTTCATGCGGCGCCGCCTCGGCGGACTGCGTCGAAGACATCGTCGCCGCCGACCTGGCCGCCCTTGAGCACCAGTTCGAGCCCGTCCCGCTCCGACTCCGGCGCATGGGCGCGGCAGAGCGGCGCGCCGGGCGCAACCGGCGCGATTGCGGTCAGCGCGTCGATGCCGAGCTGGCCTGCCGCATGGCTCGAGGTGTCGCCGCCCGAGATCACCGCGCGCGTCAGCCGGGTCTCGCGCAGCACGCGATCCAGGATGGTGCCGAGCGCCGCGCCGATCCGGTCGTTGACCGCTTCGATCGTCAGCCCGGCGGTAGCCACCGCCTCGCGCAACCGCGCGACCGCCGGATCGTCGGGCCCCTGGACGGAAAAGACGAGCGGGCTTTGGCCCTCCGCCAGCGCCGCCAGCGCGCGATGGGTCGCAGCCTCGATTTCGCTCTCCCAGGCACGAGCATCGACCGCGCGCTCGGCCGCGATGCGGATCGGCGCGAAACCCCGCTCCTGCGCCGTGGCGATCTGCCGGGCAGTGACCGGGGACACCGAACCGGACACGACCGCGATCTGCACGACCGCCCCCGGCGAGGCCAGGGCCGGCGCGGCCGGCAGCAGGCCGGCGGCGCGCCAATGCGCGACGAGCGCCGCCTCGACGCCCTGCGAGCCGATGGCGAAACAGGGCCGTCCGGCGCGCTGCCAGAGCAGCCGGCCCGCCTCCTCCAGAGTCTGCGCATCCAGGACGTCGATCGAGACGATGGCTGCGCCATCCGCGAGGGCGGTATCGAGCGCGGCGTCGCCCGCGCCCCGCTTCATCGCGACGAAATCGACGAGGCCGATGGGCAGGTTGGTCTGGCGGGCGAGATGGCGGCCAAGATCGGCCTCGTCCATCGGCGTCACCGGATGGCGTGCCATGACGGGATGCCGGTCGAGCCGGTAGCCGCGGCCATGGGACAGCGCGAAGAGATGGCCGAAGCTCTGGAAGCGACCCATGCCGGGTTCGCCGACGACGAGCGGGATCCAGCCCTTGAAGAGCCGCGCACCGATCTCCGCGGCACGGCCGATCGAGCCGATATGGGGGGCGGAGTCGAAGGTGGAGCAGACCTTGTAGTGGAGGATGGGCGCACCGAGCGCCTTTAGCCCGGCGAAGATCGGCGGAAGGTGCTCATCCATCCAGGCCGGGCTGCGCGAGCGCGCGACGCCGGCGATGCCGATACCGCGGCAATGCCGGAAGGCCGCCAGGCGCTCCGGCGTCGGCGGGGTGAGGAACAGCACCGTCTCAAGACCGGCGAAGGCGAGCGCCTCCATCGAGGCGGAGGAGCCGGTGAAATCATCGCCATAGAAGGCGACGAGCGGCCCCGCCGGGAGGGGTCGCAGCGCGCTCACGCCGCAATCTCCAGCGCCCGGCCGAGTTCCGGATGGGTGCGGGCGTGCTCGGCGAGCGGAATGCCGGCGATCGCCGCCGCCCAGGCCTCGCGCAGCGAGCGCACCCCCGCCGCGACCCCGTCGGGATGGGCCATCACACCGCCACCGGCGGTCATGAGCAGGTCGGTGCTGCCGAGCGCGGCATAGGTGCCGTGCGCCTGCCGCACCGTCTGGCCCGACGAGAACACCGGCATCACCGTGCAGGGCTTGTCGGCGAACATCGGCGTCAGGCATTCGCGGGCCGAGGCGATGACGCTGTCGTCGGTCTCCGAGAACTTGTTGGAGAGCCCGTTGACATGCATGTGGTCGGCCCCCGCCAGGCGCCAGAGCTTCTGCCAGGCGACATAGGACCAGCCCAGCATCGGGTGGCGCGAGAGATAGCCCCAGCCATTGCGATGGGCGTGGATCGGCAGCTGGGCGAAGCGCCCGAGCTCGATCATCCCGACGAGGCCGACCGAGTTCAGGCTCGCCATCAGGCAGGTGGCGCCATGGGCGAGCAGCGTGTCGTGGCGGCGGCGCATCTGGTCGAGATCGCCGGTCAGGTTGAAGGCGAACATCGGCTTGCGGCCGGTACGGTCGGCATGGCGCTCGATCACCGCCATCACCGCGGCGACGCGCTGGTCGAAGGGGCAGGCCGGCCCGTCGGACTGCAGCTCGTCGTCCTTGATGAAGTCGATGCCGGCACCGCACAGCTCGTCGACGAGCGCGGCGGTGGCGGCCGGACCGAGCCCGACACTGGGTTTGATGATCGTGCCGATCAGCGGGCGCCCCTCCACCCCGGCGAGGCGACGCGTGCCGGCGATGCCGAAACGCGGGCCGGGATAGGCTGCGGCAAAGGCCGCCGGCAGGCGGATGTCGAGGATGCGCAGGCCGCTGGCGGATTTCAGCTCGAACAGGTTGCCGGCGACGGTGGCGAGCAGATTGGGCAGGGACGGGCCGATATTGGCGAGCGGCCAGGACAGGGTGACGCGCGCCCGGGTGATCCGCTCGTGGGGTGGGCTCGGGACGTTTGAGGGCAGCGAGCGGCCTGGAACGTCGCGCTCCAGGATATCGAGCGCCACCACCCGTGCAGCGGCGCGCGACTTCAGCTCCGGCGTCTCGCCGGGAATGGCGACGAAGGTGCCACTCGACTGCTCGCCCGCCATCGTCTCGGCGGCGCGCGCGGGATCGATCGGGGTCTCCAGCAGATAATCGGCCTCGAAGCGGTCCGTCAGCATCGATCGCGTCCTCTCAGGCCACGCGGCAGGTCAGGCCGCCATCGACCGGCAGCGCCACGCCGTTGATGTAGGCCGCTTCGTCGGAGGCGAGAAACAGCGCCGCATGGGCGATGTCCCAGGCCGTGCCCATCTTGCCCGTCGGGCTGGCGGCGTCGCGGGCCGCGATCATCTCTTCGGTGCTGGCATACTGCCCGGCGATCTGCTGGTGGATCAGCGGGGTGTTCATCATGCCCGGCATGATCGCGTTCACGCGGATGCCGTCGCGGGCATATTGCAGTGCCAGACCCATGGTGAAGTTGTTCACCGCCGCCTTGGCCGCGTAATAGGCGCTGTAGGGATAGCCCGTGTAGCGGATCGCAGCGACCGAGGAGACGTTGATGATCGCGCCCTTCTTCCGGGCGAGCATATGCGGCAGCACATGCTTGGCGGCGAGGAAGCAGGTGGTGACGTTGAGGTCCAGCGTGCGGTGCCAGTCGGCCTCGTCGAGCTCGATCGGCCCGCCCATCCCGGCATAGCCGACATTGTTGTGCAGCACGTCGATCCGACCATGGGCCGCGACGATCCCGGCCACCAGCGTCGCGACCTCGTCGGATCGCGTGGCGTCGCAGGCATGGGCGCTGGCGCGCCCGCCCTCGGCGGTAATGATGGCGACCGTCTCTTCGGCGGCAGCGCGGCTGACGTCGATGCAGGCGACCTGAGCACCCTCCCGAGCGAAGACGGCGGCCGTCGCCTTGCCATTGCCCCAGCCGGGCCCGACCGAACCCGCGCCGAAGACGATGGCGATCTTGTCCTGAAGCCGTCCGGCCATGCGCGCCTCCAGCCGCAGTCCCACGCCACCGCGGATGCGGAGCCTGGACTCATCGGCGTTTCCTCTTGGCGGGCGTCTGACGTTCGCTTGGTCACGCCGTCGGGGCGCTCCCTCTCCTCGCGTCTTCCGAGCCTGCTCGTTCGTCTCGTTGATCACAGGCTAAGACACGAGGCGGCGAGAACGACATCCCAATTCGACGCCGGCTGCTGTAAGGTTTTCTCACAGCAGAAGGCCCCTCCCCGATGGCATCTCCCCGCCTCCCTCTCAATGCGCTGCGCGCCTTCGAAGCGACGGCGCGGCTCAACAGCATGTCCGCCGCCGCAGCCGAACTGGGCGTCACACACGGCGCGATCAGCCGGCATGTCCGCAGCCTGGAAGCCGAGTTCGGCGTGCCGCTTCTGAAGAGACTGCCGAAGTCGGTCGAGCCGACCCAGCAGGGCGGGCAGCTCGCCGCGACGCTAGGCGACGCCTTTGCGCGCATGCAGCAGGGCGTGGCGGCGCTGGCACCCCTGCCCCTCACCCTTTCCTGCTCGGCCACGATCAGCATGCACTGGCTGATTCCCCGGCTCGGCGCGTTCAAGCGCGCCAATCCGGATGTCGAGATCCGGCTGAACCTCAACTATGGCGAGGTCGACTTCCTGCGCGACGAGATCAGCCTCGCCATCCGCTCGACGATGTTCAAGGCGCCGCAGGACGTGATCATCCGGCCGCTGCTGCGTGAGCGCGTCGGCCCGGTCTGCCACCCGGACTATGCGCAGCGGCTCGGGCTGAAGCAGCCCGCAGACCTGGCGCAGGCGAGGCTCCTCGGGACGGCGACGCGAGTCCATGCCTGGCGGGAATGGATGGACGCCTTCGGCTATCGCGGCGAGCCCCTGCAGCCGCAGGACAGCTTCGAGCATTTCTACCTGCAGAACCAGGCGGCGGCCTGCGGGCTCGGTGTCGCGATCGCCCCTGAGATTCTGGTCGAAGGCGAGATTGCGCGCGGCCATCTCCTCGCGCCCTTCGGCTTCGTCGACGGGCCGCACGAGCTCAATCTCTGGATCGCGCCGCATCTGCGCAGCCGGCCCGACGTAAAGCGTCTGGCCAACTGGATCGAGGAGACGATGCGCGCCTGACCCCGCAGCGACGGCCGGATCAGGACAGGCGCCGGTCCTGGATGTCGGCAATGCGCTCGAGCAGCGCGCGATGCTCGGCCAGCAACCCCTGCAGCGGCGTCAGGGGGCGGAAGGCGCGCTGGTCCAGCGCCTCCTCGCCCTCCTCGGCCCAGGCGTCGATCGCCGCATCGGCGGCCGCGAGATGACGGGCTGAGGCCGCAGTGGCGCCCTCTTCCCGGGCGATGACGCCGGCGATCTCGCCGCGCAGCCGCTGCTCCGCTGCGATCACCGCGTCGAGTTCGTCGGTGTATCTCGACACGATCAGGCCGTCGGCTACTGGATGACCCCGCGCTTGTCCAGGCCGTCGATGTTGCAGCGGCAGGGTGCGCCGCGCGGGGCCGGCGGCACCGGGCAAGAGCCACGTGAGGTCACGCAGAACGCGCCACCCCGACCGCCCTCTCGATAGCGCGGACGCTCTTCGTAATAACGGGGACGGTCGTCATAATAGCGAGGACCGCGATCATAGCCCCGGTCATAGCCGCGATCGTAACCCCGGTCGTAGCCACGGTCATATCTCCGGCGATCATCGTCGCGGTCGTAGCGGCCATCGGGCTGGGCCTGCTGCTGCCACTGGCGCTGCGACGGGGGCGGCGGGGGCGGCGCTTCGCGTCCGCCACCCGGACGGATGCTGGCGAAGGGATCGTAGACCTGCGCGCCCGCCGGCAGGGCGCCGAGCAGAAGCGCACCGGCGAGGACGATCCGGACGAGCTTGGACATCATCATGCAGTCTCCTGGCGTGGCCCATCCGCACGCGGTGGCTTGGGGGGATGGCCGTTGTGCCTTTCGTAGCGCAAGCCGGATGAATGGCGGCTGAAACGCGCCGCGGCGCGACGTCGCGCCTCAGGCGTCGTCGTCACGCTCTCGCGACGACGGGCCGTTCTCGTCGAGTTCGAGCGGCGCGCCAGGAATCACATAGCTTCCCTTCAGCCAGCGCCCGAGATCGATGTCGGCGCAGCGCGCCGAACAGAACGGCTTGTAGCGGGGCTGCGCCGGCTTGCCGCAGATGGCGCAGGGCTTGAGCGGCTTCGCCGGCGGCGGTTGGATCGCTGGCGGCGTGTTCTCGTTGTCAGCCATATTTGAGCGTAATCCCTCCATCGACGACCATGTCGAGGCCGGTGACATAGCGCGCTTCGTCGCTCGCCAGGAACAGGGCCGCGTAGGCGACATCCCAGGCCTCGCCCATATGGCCCATCGGCACCTGCGCGTCACGCGCCGCCCACATCGCCTCGACATCACCCTCGCCATAGGCCTGGGCGAGACCGGCGGAGTGCGCGACCATCGGCGTCTTCATCAGGCCGGGCAGGATCGTGTTCACTCGGATCTTCTGCGGGGCGTATTGCACGGCGGTTGTCCGTGTCAGCTGGTTCAGGGCCGCCTTGGTGGCGGAATAGCTGGCATACGGAACGCCAGTGTGGCGGATCGAGGCGATCGACGAGATGTTGATGATCGAACCGCCCTGCCCGCTCTCTTCGAACTGGCGCAGCATGACCGGGATGACATGCTTCATCGCCAGAAAGGCGCCGGTGAGGTTCACCCTGAAGACGCGGTCCCAGACCTCCTCCGGCAGGTCGACGACACCGCCGACCTCAGCGATGCCGACATTGTTGTCGAGGATGTCGATGCGGCCATAGCGGCCGAGCGTCCGCGCGACGAGATCGGCGACCTGCTCGGCCTTGGTGACATCGGCGTGGACGGCGAAGGCCTGGCCGCCCTCGTTCTGGATGATCGCCGCCGTCTCCTCCGCGGCGTCGCGGTTGATGTCCGCGCAGATCACTTTGGCGCCTTCGCGGGCGAAGACGGTGGCGGTGGCCTTGCCATTGCCCCAGCCCGGCCCGATCGACCCCGCCCCGGCCACGATCGCGACCTTGCCCCTCAGACGTCCCGACATGCGCGCTCCTCCCTGTGGCGCGCCTTGTGAGGCTGGCGCGCTGCTCATGGCCGCAGGATCGGGGCTCGGGGCCTGCGGTGCAAGACGCGCGGTTCGTGAGTACTTGTCAGAGCGTGCAGCCGGGGGTCTGATCCGGACAGCCCGAACTTGTCTGTGCCCGCCCCAGGCGAGCGCAGCGAAGGACACGCCGAAGCCCATGTCGCCCGCCGATCGCGCCCCGGACGAGCCGCCCGCGAGAGGGCGCCAACGGGTTTGTCTCGCCGGCGCAACCGGGACGATCGGCCGGGCCACGGCAGCGGCGCTGCTGGGCAGGGGGCATGAGGTGGTCTGTGTCGTGCGGCCGGGCCCACCGGGACGGACCGAACCTCCTCCCGGCGCAGCGATTCGGGTGGTCGATCCGTCGGACCTCGCGGCACTGATGCGCGACGGGTTTGCGGGAGAGCGCTTCGACGCGCTGGTGTCGTGCATGGCCTCGCGCACGGGCGCGCCCGCCGACGCCTGGGCGGTCGATTACCGGGCGCATCTGACCCTGCTGGAGGCTGCCCGGCAGGCGGGCGTCACGCATTTCGTGCTGCTGTCCGCCATCTGCGTTCAGAAGCCGCTGCTGGCCTTCCAGCAGGCGAAGCTCGCCTTCGAAGCGGCGCTGACCGCCTCGGGGCTGCGCTACTCGATCGTCCGGCCGACCGCCTTCTTCAAGTCGCTCTCGGGGCAGATCGGGCGCGTGCGGGCGGGCAAGCCCTTCCTGCTCTTCGGCGACGGGCGCCTCACCGCCTGCAAGCCGATCAGCGACCGCGACCTCGCGGATTTCATCGCAGGCTGCCTCGATGACGAGAGCCGGTGGAACCGCATCCTGCCGATCGGGGGGCCGGGCGAGGCGATCACGCCCCTGCAGCAGGGCGAGGCGCTGTTTGCGCTGCTCGACCGCCCGCCCCGCTTCCGCCATGTCCCCGTCGCGCTGCTCGATGCGATCATCGCGGGATTGAACATCGGGGGCCGGGTGATCCCGTCCCTCGCCGCCAAGGCCGAACTGGCCCGGATCGGCCGCTACTACGCCACCGAGTCGATGCTGGTGCTGGACCCGCAGACGGGCCGCTACGATGCGACGGCGACGCCCTCGACCGGCACGGATACGCTGTTCGACTTCTACCGCGCCGTTCTCAGCGGAGCCGCCGCGCCGGAGCGCGGCGACCACGCGGTGTTCTGACGGGAAGCCCTAGAACTCGTCCCAGCCGCTCGCCTGCGGAGCGCCGTTGACGACCTGCTTCGCGGCCCTCGTCGGGGCGAAAGCCGCCGCCGCGAGTTTGCGCAGTCGCTCGGGCTCGGAGGCCGGGGCGCCGCTTCTGCCATCGCCTCCCGACCGCGCGATGACCGCGAGACCGGCCTGGTGACTGGTGCGGAAGGCAGCGACCAGTTCATTGAGCTCGCCGATCTTCGCGAAGAGCGAACCGGCGGAAGCGGCGCTCTGCTCGGCGAGCGAGGCGTTCTGCTGGGTCATCTGGTCGAGTTGCGCGACGGCCTGACTCATCTCGTCGACGCCCGTGGCCTGCTGCGCGGCGGCGGCCGAAATCTCGACGATCGTGTCCGAGACGGCGCCCGAATCGACCACGATCTGGGTGAGCGCGTCGCCCGCCCGGCGCACCAGCGAGACGCCCTGCTGAACCTGGACGTTCGACGAGGCGATCAGAGCGGCAATGTCCTTGGCGGCCTCGCCCGACCGTTGCGCCAAAGTGCGGACCTCGCTGGCGACGACCGCGAAGCCGCGACCCGCCTCGCCGGCGCGGGCGGCCTCGACCGCGGCGTTGAGTGCCAGCAGGTTGGTCTGGAAGGCGATGTCGTCGATGACGCGGATGATGTCGGAGATCTTGTGCGAGGCGTCCTCGATCATCCCCATCGCCTCGACCGCCTGGGTTGCGATCTCGCCGCCGGAGCGGGCGCTCGACATGGCGCGAGCGGCGAGGTCGGCGGCCTGCCGGGCCGCCTGGGCGGAGGCCTTGACGGAAGCCGCCATCTCCTCGCTCGTCGCCGCCGTTTCCTCCAGGGCCGAGGCCTGCTGCTCGGTGCGCGAGGACAGGTCATGCGCGCCGGACTTGATGTCGGCCGACTTGGCCTGCGCTTCGGCGGACGCCGCCTTGATCGTCGTCATGGTGCGCGCGAGCGTCTCGACGGTGTGGTTGAAGTTGTCCTTCATGCCTTCGAAGATCGTCGGCACCGCGCGATCGATGCGGACGCCGAGATCGCCGGCGGCGAGCCTGTCGAACGCGTCGCCGAAAAGACCAACGACCTCCTGCTGGGAGGTGCGGATCGCCTCCGCCGCGACTTCGGCCTGCTTGGCCTCGGCTTCGAGCCGCGCCTTCTCGGCGGCCTCGAAATAGACGCTGACCGCCAGTTCGATATCGAGCAGAACCACCTTGCTCAGGCTGGCCAGCGAATCGGCGAGTTGGTCGCTGTCGTCGCCGCCTCCGAACCAGCCCTTGCGACGGCTCTGGGCGGAGATGGCGGCACGGATCAGATCCTCGAGGACCAGCGCATAGCCGCCGATATACCAACGGGGTTCAAGGCCGATGCGGGCATGGGTCTGACCAACGGTGGAGACGCGCCGATAGTAATCGTCGCCGAATTCGCCCTCGACGATAATGTCCCAATGCGAGATCTGGCGATCCCGCGCCGACTTCATCATGGTTTCCGAGGAGAAGAACTTGCGCGTCTCGGGATACCGCTTGATGTGTTCGTAAAAGCGCGCCAGAGCGACCGGCATCTGGGCGGCCACGATGGGCTTCAGGCGCTTGACGTCGTCTTTCGTCTTCTGGTCGATCTGCAGAAAGTCCAGGCGGTCGTGAATGGGCGACGTCACAGGGGCTCCTCCAGGGAACGAGAATTATCTGGCATAGTTTTGGGCGAACGGCCGCTGCACGCGCGCCGGCGCCAGCAGGCAACACCCGCCAGCCGACAGATTACAATAAGAAAACACTAATAAATGATTAAATCGAAATTTTAGACACTAACAAACGTGCATTCCATTACGTCATCTCAAATTTACACAGCGTCTATTCAATTTTACACTGCTACCGTCAAATGCTGCTGACACTCTCCCCTGCGGCAGCTCCCGGCCGGGGTTCAGCCGACATTCATCCAGCCGAAGCGGACCGGAAAGCCCTCGCCGCCCAGCAGGTTGACGGTTTCGTGCAGGGGCAGACCGACGACGGCGCTGTAGGAACCGACGAGTTTGACGACGAAGGAGCCGGCGATACCCTGGATGGCATAGCCGCCGGCCTTGCCGCGCCACTCGCCCGAGGCGAGATAGGTCTCGATGTCCTCGGTCGACAGCCGCTTGAAGCGCAGCCGCGTCTCGACGACGCGCTCGCGCACCGCCCCGCCCGGCGTCACCAGGGCGACCGAGGTGTAGACCCGGTGGGCGCGGCCCGAGAGCAGGCGCAGGCAGGCGGCGGCCTCATCGACGATCTCGGCCTTGGGCAGGATGCGGCGACCGACCGCGACGACGGTGTCGGCCGCGACGATGTAGCAGCCTTCGAGGTCCGGCCGTGCGGCGGCGCCGATGCGGGCGGCTTGGGCCTTCTCGCGTGCGAGACGGCGCGAAAGATCGCGCGGACGCTCGCCTTTCAGCGGTGTCTCGTCGAGATCGGCCGGCAGCAGCGCATCGGGCTTGAGGCCGACCTGTTCGAGCAAAGCGAGCCGGCGCGGCGAGGCCGAGGCCAGGACCAGCATCGGGCGCCAGCCGGGATGTTTGGGAGCGGCGAAAAGATTCAAGGGAAACCAACCGGTTGGGCGCGGACCGGGCGCCGCGCGGCACTGCCATGGCTCTAGAGCATTTTTGATGGCGGATAAATCCGCCCTTCTTCGCCCCGCGTCGGACGCGCCTCACTGCCCCGATTTTGGCCACACCATTCCCTGTGCGCATATTTGATGCAGGCCATCGCCCTCTGTGCGATTGCATGTCGCCGACGGCGGGCGCACAGTCACGGGTCGCTGGATCATCAAGGCCCGCCCCGCGTTGGGTTCAGGGCGATCCGCGCAGCCAGTTCCGGAGTCTTCCCCCCATGCCCCCGACACCACGCAAGGCCCGCGCCGCGATCGCGGCGGGCGGAGCAGCGCAGGCGCTGGCCGCGCGGATGGCGACGATGCAGGCCGATGCAGGCCTGACGATCGCGATGCGAATGCCGATCCTGATGCAGGGCGCGCTCGGCGACCGGCGTGGCCAGCGCGAAGCGGCCAAGGCCGTCACGGAGAAAGTCACGGCGGTGCTGGAGAGCGGCTTCGCCGCAGGCCAGGCCGGCGCCCTGTTCTGGTGGGGCCTGATGCTCAGCCCGCCCGGCAGCGTCAACTTCGCAGAAGCGGCGGCCGACATCGCCCATTCGACGCTTGAGCCGTTCTCCCGCCGCACCAGCGCCAACGCCGCCCGGCTGGGCCGCTCGCGCCGCCGCGGCTGAAATCCGGCTCAGGCCGCGGGGGGCTGCCCTTCCGCCGGCGCCGGGGCGGCCGAGATCGACGCCATGTGCTCGCGATCCAGTTGGCGATAGCGCGCGGCGCTGAGCGGGATCAGGGCGAGATAGGCGATCACGACCAGCGCCAGCATCTCGAACGGGTAGGCGAAGAGCAGCCCCGCCACGACCACGACCGCGACGAAGATCGGCAGCACCTTGTCGCGGGGGATGCGCGTGCCGAGCGTCTTGCCGGCGTAGCAGGGGATGCGCGAGATCGTCAGGAAGGCGATGAAGAGGATGTAGAGCCCGACCGGCACCGCGCCGTATTCCTGCACCGGCACGCCGATGAAATGCAGGTAGAGCGGCAGCATGGCCGTGATCGCGCCGGCCGGAGCCGGCATGCCGACGAAGAAGTTCTTCTGCCATTCCGGACGGTTGGGATCGTCGATCATGACGTTGAAGCGCGCCAGGCGCAGCGCCATGGCGCAGGCGAGCGTCAGCACGATGATCCAGCCGAAGGATTTCAAATCGTGCAGGACGAAGATCCACAGCACATAGCCCGTGGCGACGCCGAAATTGACGAAGTCGGAGAGCGAATCCAGCTCTGCGCCGAAGCGCGACGTGCCCTTGAGCATGCGGGCGAGCCGGCCGTCGACGCCGTCCAATGCGGCCGCGATCAGGATGCAGATCGTCGCCGGCTCGAGCTTGCCCTCGACGACGAGGCGCATCGCCGTCAGCCCCAGGCAGAGCGCCAGCAGGGTGATGACGTTGGGCGCGATCAGCCGGAACGGAATCGGCTTGAAGCGGGCGCGCTTCGATTCGACGCGCTCGGGCTCGAAGGGGGGAAACAGGTCGCTCATGCGAGCCGGGATACGCCGTTTTCGAAGCGGAGGCTAGGCGGGGCGCCCGGCCGGGGCGCCGTCAGAGGCCCCGGAAGCTGCGCGGGGCGGGCTCGCTGCCGGCGAAATCGGCCAGCACCGTCTCGCCCGCGAAGGCTGTCTGGCCCTCGCCCACGAGCGGCACGACGCCGAGTGGCAGATAGACGTCGACGCGCGAGCCGAAGCGGATCAGGCCGAAGCGCTCGCCGGTGCCGATGACCTCGCCCTCCTTGACGAAGGGGACGATGCGGCGGGCGATCAGCCCCGCGATCTGGACGACACCGACGATGCCGTGGGCGGTTTCGATCGCCAGCGCGTTGCGCTCGTTGTCGTCACTCGCCTTGTCGAGCTCGGCATTGAGGAAGAGGCCCGGCGTATAGGCCATCTTGACGATGCGGCCCGGCACGGGGGCGCGGTTCACATGGCAGTCGAAGACGTTCATGAAGATCGAGATGCGCGTCATCGGCTCGGCCGGGAGATTGAGCTCCGGCGGCGGCAGGGCCGAGGCGATCTGGCTGACGCGGCCATCGGCCGGCGAGATCACCAACCCCTCGCGCTGCGGCGTGATGCGGACCGGATCGCGGAAGAAATAGCAGATCCAGAGCGTGATGATCGCGCCGATCCAGCCGAAGGGCGACCAGAGATTGGCGAGCACGATCGTCGCGACGAGCGCGATGGCGATGAAGACGTAGCCCTCCTTGTGGATGGGCACGATCACCTTGCGGACGGAATCGACGAGCGACATGGGTTTTGAAATCCGTGATGCGGAGCGCGCGGCCGTCGCGCCTCCCGATGCGGTCTGCGGCGGAACAGGCCGCCTTAGTCTGGGCGCTGTTTAGGGGGTTCGGGCCGCGCAGGGAAGAGCGTCATCGCCGCGCCCCATTCGACGCCGACGCTGTGCCCTCAACAGGAGACCGGCCGTGACGACACTCGACGCCCTCGACATGCCCCCCTCCCCGGGTCTCGTGGAGAGCCGCCGACCGACGCTCTCGGTGATCGCCTCGCTGCTGCGCAACCCGCTGCAGGCGCTGCCGCCGGAGGTCTATCGCGAGCGGCTGGTGCTGGCGAAGACGGGCGGGCGGACGAGCCTCTATGTCTGCGATCCCGCTCTGATCCAGGAGGCGCTGACCCGACAGGCCGGAAAGCTCGGCAAGGGCGAATTGATCCGCAAGGTGCTCGGGCCGGCCATCGGCGAGGGGCTGCTGACGGCCGATGGCGGGCATTGGCGCTGGCAGCGCCAGGCGGTGGCCTCCGGCTTCCAGCACGAGAAGCTGCTTGGCTTCCTGCCGGCGATGATCGAGGCGGCGGAAGCGACACGCGGGCGCTGGCAGGCGGCCACTACCCCGCTCGACATCGGCCATGAGATGATGCGGACGACCTTCGACATCATCATCGAGACGATGCTCTCGGGCGCGCAGGCGCTCGATGTCGGCAAGGTCGAACAGGCGATCTCGGACTATCTTGAGCCGTCCAATTTCATGTTCCTCTACAATCTCTTCGGCCTGCCGGGCTGGCTGCCCTATCCCGGCCGGGCGAAAGCGCGCGCCTCGGTCACCTATTTGCGCGAGAACCTGCGGGCACTGGTGGCGCAGCGCCGGGCCGAACCGCCCGAGCATGGCGACCTGCTCGACATGCTGCTGGCGAGCGTCGACCCCGAGACCGGCCGGGCGATGAGCGACGAGGAGATCGTCGACAATCTGCTGACCTTCGTCACCGCCGGCCATGAGACGACGGCCTTGGGTCTCGCCTGGACCTTCCATCTCCTCGCCCAACATCGCGACTGGGAGGCGCGGGTGCTGGAGGAGATCGCGGCCGTCACGGAGGGCGGACCTCTGCAGCCGCGCCATGTCGCTTCGCTGCCGCTGACAAAAGCCGTGTTCCAGGAGGCGATGCGGCTCTTTCCCCCCGCTCCGGTCATCACACGCGAAGTGGAGGAGCCCTTCACGCTGGGGGGCGTCGCGCTGAAGCAGGGCTGGGTGCTCTATGTGCCGATCCAGGCGGTGCATCGTCACGAGAAGCTTTGGGAGCAACCCGAGCGGTTCGACCCGTCGCGCTTCCTCAGCGAGGCGGGGCGCGGACGCCACCGCTACGCCTATCTGCCTTTCGGCGCGGGCCCGCGCATCTGCATCGGCAGCGCCTTTGCGACGATGGAAGCGGTCGCGATCCTGGCCGTGCTGCTGCCGGCGCTTCGGCTGGAGCCCCTGCCCGGCCAGGCGCCGGAACCAACGCTAAAGATCACGCTGCGGCCCAAGCACCCGCTGCAGATGCGCGCCAGCGCGCGCGGCTGAGATTGCGGCTGCTCAGGTCACCGGGCGGTAGGTGGTGAAGCGCTTGGCCGCCAGCCAGGTCAGGCCGAGGAAAGCCGCGAGGAGTAGCCCCTCGGCGATGGCGAAGGGTGGCTCGGACCCGGTCGGCGCCAGCGCATGGAGCGCCGGCACCTTCTGGAAAAGCTGCGCTAGCAGAACGAAGAGCAGCAGGTAGAAGCTCAGCATCGCCGTGACGGCATAGACGCCGCGCCAGCGGCCCTCGAGCATCCGGGCATAGAGCGCAAAGCCCGCCGCGACGACCAGCACCAGCGCGACGGCGCCGATGATGTGCGAAGGCAACAGGCCGTTGAACGGAAAGCCGAAACCGGTCGCGCTGGTGGCGAAGGCTGTGGAGAGGAAGATTCCCGTCCAGCGCGGGCTGATATGGCCCCTGAGCAGCCCGGCCGCGACCGGGAAGCCGGCGACGATGGCGATGAGGCTGAGCCAGGTGTGGAAGCCGACGAAACTCAGGGGATTGAACATCGCTTCGCCTCGTCGGGTGGGCCGGAGTTGGCGCTGGCAGCATGCAGGAAGCGCGCCGTTGGGGCCAAGCGGACGCGCTCCCCGCCGTCAGGGCGCCAGAGAAACCCGCACGCTCGGCTCTTCCTCGGCGCTGGCACGCTGGAGCGTCGCCTTGGCCTCGTCGACCTGGCGCTGGCGGTTCCAGAGCGAGGCGTAAATGCCCTCCGCCGCCAGCAGCGTAGCGTGGCTGCCGCGCTCGGCGATCAGCCCCTTGTCGAGCACGATGATCTCGTCGGCATTGATCACGGTGGAGAGCCGGTGGGCGATGACCAGCGTGGTGCGGCCGCGGCTGACGAGATCGAGCGCGTCCTGGATTTCCTTCTCGGTGAAGGAATCCAGCGCCGAGGTCGCCTCGTCCAGCACCAGCACGGGCGGGCCCTTGAGGATGGTACGGGCGATGGCGACGCGCTGCTTTTCGCCGCCGGACAGCTTCAGGCCGCGCTCGCCGACCGAGGTGGCATAGCCCTCCGGCAGGGATTTGATGAAGCGGTCGATCTGGGCGAGCCGGGCGGCCTCCTCGACCTCCGCCATGCTGGCCTCGGGCCGGCCATAGCGGATGTTGTATTCGATCGTGTCGTTGAACAGCACCGTGTCCTGCGGGACCATGCCGATGGCAGCACGGAGCGAGACCTGCTGGACGTCGGCGATCGGCTGGCCGTCGATCAGGATGCGGCCCTTCTGCGGCTCGTAGAAGCGGAAGAGCAGGCGCGAGATCGTCGACTTGCCGGCCCCCGACGGGCCGACGATGGCGATGGTCTTGCCCGCCGGCACGGTGAAGGAGATGCCCTTCAGGATCGGCCGCTCGGGGATATAGGCGAAGTGGACGTCCTCGAAGGTGACCTCGCCGGCGGGGACGATGAGCGGCTTCGCGCCCGGCTTGTCCTGGATCTCCGGGTCCTTGCCGATGAGGGAGAACATCTGCTCGATGTCGAGCGTCGCCTGCTTGATCTCGCGATACACGGTGCCCATGAAATTCAGCGGCTGGTAGAGCTGGATCAGCATGGCGTTGATCAGCACGAAGTCGCCGACCGTGAGCGTGCCCGCCCGGAAGCCCTGCACCGCCATCACCATCGAGATCGTCAGGCCGATCGCGAATATCGCCGCCTGGCCGAAATTCAGCCAGGCGAGCGAGGTGTAGGCCTTGATCGAGTTGCGCTCATAGCGCGCCATGGAGAGGTCGTAGCGGGCGGTTTCGCGCGCCTCGGCGCCGAAATACTTCACCGTCTCGTAGTTCAGCAGCGAGTCGATCGCCTTCGAATTGGCGTCGGTGTCGGACTCGTTCATCTGGGTGCGGATGGCGATGCGCCACTCCGTCGCCTTGATGGTGTAGGCCATGTAGGTGGTCACCATCACCACCAGCACGACGACATAGAGCCAGTTGAAGATCGTCAGCAGCACGGCGATGATCAGGACGAGCTCGATCGTCACCGGCACGAGCTGGTTGAGGCCGAGCCGCACCATCTCCTCGATGCCGTTGCGGCCGCGCTCCAGGACGCGCGTCAGCCCGCCCGTCTTGCGCTCGAGATGAAAGCGCAGCGACAGCTGGTGCAGATGGCCGAAGGTCTGCAGGGCGAGCGTGCGCACCGCATGCATGAAGACCGGGGCAAACAGCGCGTCCCGCGCCTGGATGAAAGCGGCCGAGCCGATCCGGGCGAGACCGTAGATCACCGTCAGCGCCAGCGGCGCGCCGACGAGCCAGGGTAGCCAGTCACCCAGGGTCGTCGGCGTCGCGGCCAGCGCGTCCGTCGCCCATTTGAAGGTGAAGGGCACGCCCATCAGCACGACGCGGCCGAGCACCAGCAGCAGGAAGGCCAGCACGACGCGGCGGCGCAGATCGGCGCGATCGGCCGGCCAGAGATAGGGCCAGAGCGCGCGGAAGGTGGCGGCGAAGCCCGAGCCGGGCTGGAGCACGGCCGAACGCGCAAAGGTCGGCGCCGGGGGCGGCGCGGCAGGCGGTGACATCTTGAAACGATTCCAGGTTGGTCCGCCGGTATAGGGGCAAACGCCTCCGAATGCATGGGGGTCAGGAGAACAACCTTCCCCCCACCGCCTTGCTTCGGTCGAAAGCCAGGTGTCAGATCGGGCAGCGCTGCCAGCGCGTCATCGGGGAAACGACACCATGACGATCCACCGACTTGTCCTTGCGGGCCTGCTCGCGCTTCCCACCGGCCTCCTGCCTGCTTCGTTGCCGGCTCTTGCCCAGAGCGCCAAGCCGCCGGCCCAGATCACCGTCACCAACATGCGCTCCGTGCCGCTGACGCTGTTCGAGATCGCCACCGGCGGCGACCAGCCCCGCCTCGTCGGCAAGATCGCCAAGCCGCTGGCGCCGGGCAAGAGCATCGCGGTGAAGCTGAACAAGCCGGCCGGCTGCAGCTATTTCGTGCTGGCGCGCTTCGACGACGCCGTCGAGAGCGACGCCGAGGACATGAATCTCTGCAAGGACAAGGTCATCCGCCTGACGGAGTGAGGGGGAGCAGCGGGCACGCCCTCCCCGTCATCCTGGACCAGCCGCGGAGCGGCGCAGGCCGGGATCCATCATCGGGCTGGACGGCATTCTATGATGGATCCCGGTCGGCCTCCGGCCGCCCAGGATGACAGCGTGGATAGGATGCCTTTTCTACCCCGTCGCGCCGGACCGCATCAGCTTGTAGGTGATCGAGTCGACCAGCGCCTGGAAGGAGGCGTCGATGATGTTGGCGCTGACGCCCACCGTGGTCCAGCGCTCGCCGGTCTCGTCGGCCGACTCGATCAGGACGCGGGTGACGGCATCCGTGCCACCCTGGAAGATGCGGACCTTGTAGTCGACGAGGCGAAGCCCCGCGATCAGCGACTGGTAGCGGCCGAGATCCTTGCGCAGCGCGACGTCGAGCGCGTTGACCGGGCCGGCCGCGCCCTCGGCGGCCGAGATCAGCACCTCGTCGCCGACCTTCACCTTCACGATCGCCTCCGAGAAGGTGACGAGGTCGCCGAGCGCATTGTAGCGGCGCTCGACATTCACCTTGAAGCGCTCGACCTCGAAATAGGCCGGCACCTCCCCCATGATCCGCTTGGCGAGGAGGTAGAACGAGGCATCGGCGCCTTCGAAGGCGTAGCCCTGCGCCTCCTTCTCCTTGACCTCCTCCAGCACGCGCCCGAGCCTCGGATCGTCGCGACCGAGCGTGACGCCGATGCGCTCCAGCTCGGCGACGAGGTTCGATTTGCCGCCTTGATCTGAGATCAGCACCTTGCGGCGGTTGCCGACAGCTTCCGGCGACACATGCTCATAGGTGCGCGGGTCCTTCAGCACCGCCGAGGCGTGGATGCCGGCCTTGGTGGCGAAGGCCGAGGCGCCGACGAAGGGGGCGTGGCGGTTGGGCGCGCGGTTGAGCATCTCGTCGAGGGCGCGCGAGACCTGGCTGAGCTCGCCGAGCTGCTTCTCGTCGATGCCCAGCGCAAAGCGCTCGCGATAGCGCTCCTTGAGCTTCAGCGCGCCGATCAGCGTCACCAGATTGGCGTTGCCGCAGCGCTCGCCCAGCCCGTTCAGCGTGCCCTGGATCTGGCGCGCGCCGGCCTCGATGGCGGCCAGCGAATTGGCGACGGCGCAGCCGCAATCGTCATGGGCGTGGATGCCGAGATGATCGCCCGGCACGACCTTCTCCACCGCGGCGACGATGGTGCCGATCTCGTCGGGCAGCGTGCCGCCATTGGTGTCGCAGAGCACGACCCAGCGGGCGCCGGCCTCATAGGCCGTGCGGGCGCAGGCCAGCGCGTAGTCCGGATTGGCCTTGTAGCCATCGAAGAAGTGCTCGCAATCGAGCATCACCTCGCGGCCGGCGGCCTTCGCCGCCTCGACGCTCTCGCGGATGCCGGCGAGATTGTCCTCGAGCGAAATCTCGAGCGCGACATGGACATGGTAGTCCCAGCTCTTGGCGACGAAGACGATCGCATCCGCCTTCGCCTCCAGCAGCGCGGCGATGCCGGGGTCGTTGGCGGCCGAGCGCCCGGCCCGCTTGGTCATGCCGAAGGCGGCGAATTTCGCGTGTTTCGTCGGCTTTTCGGCAAAGAAGGCGGTGTCGAGCGGATTGGCGCCGGGATAGCCGCCCTCGACATAGTCGATGCCCAGCCGGTCGAGCAGGCCGGCGACCGCCCGCTTGTCGTCGAGCGAGAAATCGACGCCGGTCGTCTGCGCGCCGTCGCGCAGCGTCGTGTCGAAGAGGTGGATGCGGGCCGCGCTCATGCGTCGCGTCGCAGCTTGAAGCGCAGCACGCGCGGCACCACCATCGCCAGCATGACGAGCTTGATGGCAACGGAGAGCGAGCCGGCGGGGCGGATCTTCGGGGTCATGGATTCTTCTTCTTATCTTCGATGAGGGTGATGCAGGCCGAAACGAAGTCCCTGGCCTGCTGGACGGCGAGATCGGCTTCGGCCCGATGCTGGACGCCATCGCCGTAGTCAGCGAACAGCCGCAACTGTTCCTCCCGCCCGATCAGCCGGCCGATTTCTAGGGGCAGATGGCCTGCCTTAACGATGGCGAGATTGAACAGCCGGATGAGCCCGGCATGTGTCTTGACTTCGGCCGTATCGACGCCGGCCACCGTCTCGATGCTGCCTCGCGCCGCATCATAGCAGGCGTAATAGGCGCGATTCACCGCACCGTCGAAGTCCCCGGCATCGAGGAGCAACTCCGCCGAACGCAAGGACTGTCTCGCCTTATCGAGATGCGGTCTCATGCTGCAGGCACCAGCGGCACCGCGTCCCGCCGCGCAGCCTGCAACAGCCCGGCGAAGCGCGCCCCGTCCTGATGGGCCAGCCATTCTGCGCGCGTGAAGGGCCAGGGCTGAATCATCAGGCCATGGTCCGTGAGCGCATCGAAGGCGAGATCAACGAGCCGCATCTTCTCGTCCAGAGCCGAGCCCGAGAACGCACTCAAGACGACGGCAATGTCGGCATCGCTTTCGGGGCGAGCCGAGCCGCGCGCCCGACTTCCGAAAAGGTACACACCCGCCAGCCGATCACCATAGGCTGCCGAGACCAGCCCAGCATAATCGGTCAGGGCGCGTTCGACCGCATGCTCGTCCGGCGCGGCCAGCAGTTCGGCGAGATCCCTCACCGCTTCACCTCCCAGGTCGTGGTCGGCTCGCCGGTCGCGGGATCCTTGCCGTCCTTGAGGGCGATGCCCATCGCGGCGAGCTCGTCGCGGATGCGGTCGGATTCGGCGAAATTCTTGGTGCGGCGGGCAGCTAGGCGGGCAGCGATGCGCGCTTCGACCTGCAAATCATCGATCTTAAGCTCAGCCTTCTTTCGGTCACGCCAAACGACCGGATCGTACTGCAGTAGGCCAAGAATACGGGCAGAAGCCACCACAGCGGAGGCTGTTCTAGGATCATGTATATCCCAACCGAGTACATCACCGGCCACCATTGCACCGGCCGTACTCGATGCGAACAGTGGATAAAGCTGCGAAACGGCGGCAACGGTGTTTAGATCGTCCAGCAATGGCTCAATGACCGCAGCGATGGGAGAAGCGGCATCATCGATCGGAGTCGCGACGAGCCACCCATACCACCGATCCAGCGTCGCCTCCGCCTCCTCCAGCGCCTTCACCGTCCAATCGATTGGCTGACGGTAATGCGTCTTGAGCATCGCGAGCCGCAGCACCTCGCCGGGCCATTTGCGCCCGCCGAATTCATCCGTCTCCAGCAGTTCGTTGATCGTGACGAAGTTGCCGAGCGACTTCGACATCTTCTCGCCCTCGACCTGCAAGAAGCCGTTGTGCATCCAGTAATTCGCCATGCGGCCGCTGCCGTCCGCGCCGCCAAACGCGCAGCAGCTCTGGGCGATCTCGTTCTCGTGGTGCGGGAAGACGAGGTCGATGCCGCCACCATGGATGTCGAAGACGTTCTTCTGCGGATCGTCGCAGGCCAGCCCGCCGCCGAAGGGCTCGAGCAGCTTCGCCATCGACATGGCCGAGCATTCGATGTGCCAGCCCGGCCGGCCGGGCCGGGTGATGCCCTCGGGCGCGCCGTTTGGCCAGAGCCAGCCCGGATCGACGCCATCGCGGCTCGGCTTCCAGAGCACGAAATCCATCGGGTCGCGCTTATAGGGCGCGACATCGACCCGTGCTCCGGCGATCATCTCGTCGAGCGGGCGGCGGGCGAGTGCGCCGTATTTCGGCGCGGCGCGCAGATCCGCCACGGCCGGGACATGGAACAGCACATGCTCCTCGGCGACATAGGCCACGCCGCGCGCGATCAGGCGGTGGATGATCGCCTGCATCTCACCGATATGGTCGGTGGCGCGGGGCTCCTCGTCCGGTGGCAGGCAGCCCAGCGCCGCGATGTCGGCATGGAACTGCGCGGTGGTGCTCTCGGTGACCTTCGCGATCGCCTCGTTCAGCGGCAGGCCGGGGAAATCGCGGGCGGCACGCGCGTTGATCTTGTCGTCGACGTCGGTGAGGTTGCGGGCATAGGTGACGTGATCGGCGCCATAGAGATGCCGCAGCAGCCGGTAGAGCACGTCGAAGACGATGACCGGACGCGCATTGCCGATATGGGCATAGTCGTAGACCGTCGGCCCGCAGACATACATGCGGACATTGGCGGCATCGACGGGGACGAAGTCCTCCTTCGTCCGGGTCAGCGTGTTGTAGAGCCTGAGGGTCGGCATCGGGGTGTTGATCCTGGCGAACGGCGAAAGCGTCACGGCGGGCGATCCTGGCCGCTGGCCGGGGCGCTTTTGCGTCTTTACCGTTTCAGGATGAGGACGTGAGCAGCCGGCCAGCGAGAGCTAGCGGCAAATAATGCAGATAATGTTGAGGGCCCGCGTCATCCCGACACGCTTGCCTTCGCGCGAGCTTTCCGTCAAGAGGGCGCCCCGCTTTTGCCGCCGCCGCGCCGGATGCGGGCCATTTTATTCAAATCTTAACGGTTGGGAACCATCCTCGCGATTCGAGGGTTGAGCGCCCATCGTTTGCGAGGAAGTCACCCCATGCGTCGCGCCGTTGCCCTGGTCGGCCTGTTCGGGATCGTCGGAGCCGGGCTTTCGCTGTCGGTCCTGCCGACGACGAAGACCGAAGCGGCCCCCAAGGGCCAGCGCACCTTCCTGATCCCCGCCAGCGATGGCTACGGCGTCGCCGACTGCATCTCCAGCAACTCCGAATGCGGCAAGATCGTCGCCGACGCCTGGTGCGAGGCGCAGGGCTATGCCCGCGCCAGCGCTTTCGGCTTGGCCTCTCGCGAAGACTTCACGGGCTCGCTCTCGAAGGCGCGGCCTGCCGCTACAGCGCCCGAGCAGCCGCTGGTCATCACCTGCGGCGGCTGAGTCCGGCGTTCACCGGATCCATTCGCCGCACTTCGCCGGCTCGCCGGTGCCGCCCCAGGGCATGATCGGCACGCTCGACGTCGAATTCTTGGGCGATCCGTCGATCAGCTTATCGGAATAGACCATGTAGATCAGGACGTTGCGCTTGGCGTCGCAGCCGCGCACGATCTGCATCTTCTTCCAGATCAGCGAGCGCCGCTCACGGAAGACGACATCGCCCTGCTCGGCCTTCTCCTTGAACCGGATCGGGCCGATCTGACGGCAGGCGAGCGAGACGTCCGAGACCTCTTCGGCCACGCCGAACATGCCCGACACGCCGCCCTTCTCGGGCACAGTATAATGGCAGGCCACGCCTTCGACGACCGGATCATCGACACCGTAGACGGCGAGCTTGTCGTCGGGCGTCAGCATCTTCCAGACGGTCGACTTGCGGAAGATCAGATCTTCCTGCGCCGCGGCTGGCGCAGCCAGACCGGCAAGGGCGAGAGCGCCGGCCAGAAGGGCGGAAGCGAGGGCTTTCATCAGGTGCATCTCTCCAGCGGCGCGACGGCCTCGCGCCGGATATGGTTGCGCTGGTCGGCTCCCGCCAGAGCCGGCGCGGCGTTCAGGCCGCCAGCGGTTTGAAGGCGAGATAGGCCGCGGCGATCGCTCCGGCGATCCCGGCGAGAAACAGCACGAGCTTGAGCTGCGTCATCCGGCTCGCAAAAGCGACGTCGCCGGCCTCGACCTTGGGATATTTGTCGAGCAGGCGGGCGACGGCCAGGTTTTCGGCCACGTCGCAGAGCCCACCGAGCAGCCAGCCGCCGCCGCAGAGCGCCGCCACCCACGAGGGCTGCCCCCGCACGACGAGCCCCGCGATCAGCATCGCGCCGACGATGGCATAGGTGAAGGCGAAGGCGACATCGGCCGGCAGCACCCGGTTGCGATACCGGGCGCGGTGCGTCTCGCCATAGAGGGCAAAGAGCTTCTCGACGTCTTCGGCATTGTAGCCGTTCCAGTCGTTCTCCAGCATGCGCGGCACGCCCTGGCGGCTGGACCAGATGCCCGCGGCCCAGAACAGCACCATCACCAGGACCGGCCCCCAGACGAAGAAGGCGAGCGGGACGGTCTCGGGATAGAAGGCAATGCTGTCGATCATCAGACGTCGGCTCTCGCGGAGGATGGGCGGTCGTGCCGCACGGTAGCGGGCGGCCCTGCAGGCGCCAAGCGGTATGACGCCAAGCCTAGACGCCTGTGGGGCGCCGCGGTTCCCCTCACCCGAGCGGCAGGATCTCCTGCTCGATCGCTCCGAAGATGGAATGGCCCGCAGCGTCCTTCATCTCGACGCGGACGGTGTCGCCGAAACGCAGCGACTGGACCTGCGGCAGCGGCGCAGACCAGGCGATGATCGTTCCCGCCTCGAGCGGATACGGCCCGGCCGCTTGTGCGATCGAGGCCTGCGCATCGGCGGGGCCGGCCACCGCGCCATGCTGCAGCGGCTGCTGATTGATCCGGCAGAGCAGCGGCCGGTCGATGCGGCCCTCGTGCCAGGCGGGACCGATCTCGTCGGGCGTGACGGCGACGGGCGAGAAGCTGAAGCTCACCTCGCCGGCCGGGCCTGCGGCTCCGGCAGAGGGGTCCCTCGTCTCCAGCACGCGGCAGGTCAGCATCACCAGCCGGATCGGCGCAGCGTCTGGCGCGGCCCGGCCGCTTCCCTCACCCGCGATGACGGCCAGCCCCGGCTCGGCGACGAGTCCGGCGGCTTCGTCGCGGGCCCTCACCGGATGGCGCGGCCCCAGCGCGCCGGCCGAGCGAGCCGGTGCGACGCCGCCGGCAGCACCGCTTGCGACGAAGCGACCGAAGGCGCGCGGCAGCGGCGCGGCGCAGTCATGCTCGTGGAAGCGGAAGGAGGGCACCGAGCCATGCTCGAGGGCCTCCGCCAGATCCCCCAGGCGGGGGGCGTGGCGGTCCCAATCGTCGAGCGCGGCCTGCAAAGTCGGCACGACGGGAAAGGCGTCGGTGGCGCGGGTGAGATCGCGCGAGACGACGACGAGGCGGCCATCCCGACCATGCATGAGCGAAGCGAGTTTCATGTCTTTCCAATCCGCGCGCGACACGCCAATAAGAGTTCAACAAGCCCGTGGGAGGATCACCTTATGAAACGCCGCGACTTTTTGAAAACCGGCGCTCTCGCCGCCGCCGCGACCCCGGTCGCGATGCCCGCGGTGGCGCAGTCGCAGCCCGAGGTGCGGTGGCGGCTGACCTCGAGCTTCCCGAAGTCGCTCGACACGATCTTCGGCACGGCGCAGCAATTCGCGAAGCTGGTCAGCGAGGCGACCGACGGCAAGTTCCAGATCCAGGTCTTCGCGCCCGGCGAGATCGTTCCCGGCCTGCAGGCGCTCGACGCCGTCTCCTCCGGCACGGTCGAATGCGCCCATTCGCCGACCTATTTCTACATCGGCAAGGATCCGACGCTCGGGCTCGGCACCGGCATCCCCTTCGGCCTGAACGCCCGCCAGCAGCACAGCTGGTGGTATTTCGGCGGGGGCGAGCAGATCGTCAACGGCGTGCTCGACCGCTTCAACGCCTATTCGATCCCCTGCGGCAATTCCGGCTGCCAGATGGGCGGCTTCTTCCGCAACGAGCTGAAGGGCGTCGACGATCTCAAGGGGCTGAAGTTCCGCATCGGCGGCATGGGCGGCGCGGTGCTCGCCAAGCTCGGCGTGGTGCCGACGCAGATCGCGCCGGGCGACGTCTATCCGGCGCTGGAGCGCGGCACGATCGACGCGGCCGAATTCGTCGGCCCCTATGACGACGAGAAGCTCGGCTTCATCCGCGTCGCGAAATACTACTACTATCCCGGCTGGTGGGAGGGCGGCGCGATGCTGCACCTGATCATCGGCAAGGAGGCCTGGGCCAAGCTGCCCAAGCACTATCAGGCGATCGTCCAGCAAGCTTGCGAAGCGGCCAACAACTGGATGCTCGGCAAATATGACTTCGTGAATCCAGGCGGCCTGCGCCGGCTCGTGGCGCAGGGCGCGCAGCTGCGCCCCTTCCCGCTGCCGGTGATGGAAGCGGCGCTGAAGGCGGCGGAGGAATACTACGCCGAGACCTCGGCCAAGAGCGCCGACTTCAAGGCCGGCTACGATTCCATGGTCGCCTTCCGCGGCGAGAACCTGCTCTGGTGGCAGGTGGCGGAACTGTCCTTCGACAGCTTCATGAACCGGCTGAAGGCGCGCTGAGCGTCCGGCTGAGGGAGGCTTGCGCCGAACCATGACGACCAAGCCCCCCTCTCCCCAGCCGGAAGCGCCGCTCCGGCTGGAACAGTTCCTGCCCTATCGCCTCAATGTCGTGGCCTTCCATTCGGCCCGGGCGCTGGGGCGGATCTACGACGCGCAGTTCGGCATCGGCATTCCCGAATGGCGGGTGGTGGCGCAGCTCGGCGAGTTCGGGCGACTGACCTCGCGCGACATCGGCGAGCTGGCTCAGATGCACAAGACGAAGGTCTCGCGCGCCGTCTCGGAGCTGGAGAAGCGCGGGCTCGTCTCGCGGGCGGAAAACCGTCAGGACCGGCGCGAATCCTTCGTCGCGCTGACCGCGGCGGGCGAGCGCATCTACGCCCAGATCGTGCCGCTGGCGCTCGCCTTCCAGGCGCGCTGGACCGAGGGCATCGCGCCGGCGGAACTGCAGGTCTTCGAGCGCGTGCTCTCGACCCTGACCGAGCGCAGCCGCCACCTCGCCGGCAGCTATCGCGACGACGAGGGCTGACGCTCAGAAAAACCGCGCGAGATTGCGGCGGATGCGCTCCAGCGGCGGTTCGCCGGCCGGCGGCGGATCGAAGGTCTGTCCCGTGATCGTCTCATAGGCGCGCACATAGACGGCCGTGGTCTGCGCGATCAGTTCGGCCGGGATCGGCGGCAACTCTTCCTTATAGGGATCGCAGCGGGCGACGACCCAGTTGCGAACGAAGTCCTTGTCGAAGGAGTCCGGCTTCTCGCCGGCGGCGAACCGTGCGGCGTAGCTGCCCGCCATCCAGTAGCGGCTGGAGTCGGGGGTGTGGATCTCGTCGGCGAGCAGGATGGTGCCGTCGGCGTCGGTGCCGAACTCGTATTTGGTATCGGCGAGGATCAGGCCGCGCTCGGCGGCGAGCGCCTGGCCGCGAGCGAAGAGCGCCAGCGCATAGCGGCTGACGGTGTCCCATTGCTCGCGGGTCAGCAGCCCTTCCTCCAGGATCTGCGCGGCCGAGAGCGGCTCGTCATGGCCGCCGTCGAAGGCCTTGCTGGTCGGGGTGATGATCGCCTCGGGCAGGCGCTCATTGTCGCGCAACCCGTCCGGCAGCGTGACTCCGTACATCGCGCGCTGGCCCTGCTTGTACAGGGTCAGGATCGAGGTGCCGGTGGTGCCGGCGAGATAGCCGCGCACCACGATCTCGACGGGGAGGATGTCGAGCCGCTTGCCGACCACGACGTTCGGATCGGGATATTCGAGGACATGGTTGGGGCAGATGTCGACGGTCTGCTCGAACCAGTGACGCGCCGTCTGCGTGAGGACCTGACCCTTGTGCGGGATGGCGGCAATGGCGCGGTCGAAGGCGCTCAGCCGGTCGGTCGAGATCAGGATGCGGCGCCCGTCGGGGAGATCGTAGTTCTCGCGGACCTTGCCGCGATAATAGTTCGGCAGTTCGGGGATGAAGGCAGCTTCCAGCGCCAGAGGTTCGGTCATGTCGTCATCGCCCGGTCGTGGCGCCGCGCGACAGGCGCGGACGGCTCGCCAGCCTTCTAGACAGTCCGCGGGCGGGCGCCAACCGCTTCCGCCATCGTCGGGGCGCGATTGCTCGGCGGCGGCGGATATGGCATTCGGGCGAGCGTCGGCCGCATCTCCGGCGGCGGCGCTCCATAGTTCCGTCGCGTTTGGCGGCTGTTGTGCTCCGGCGAGCCCGCCAGCCCTGGACAAGGGCCGTCTGGCATTCGAGACCGACAAGCAGGTGACGTGATCCGACCCGCGATGCTCTTCAGACGCCTTCGACTGCGTTCCCCCGGCCGCTTCGGTGCGGCTCTGCTCGCGCTCGCGCTGACCGGCGGCGCGGCGGCGGCGCAGTCGCCGGCCTGCAATGCATGGCGCTCGGAACTCGCCAGCCTGCAGGGCCAGCGCGGCGGCGGGGATCCCCGAGCCGCGCAGATGGCGCAGCGCGTCGGCGCCCAGCTCGCCCAGGCGACGAACCAGTATCGCGCCATGGGTTGCGAGCGCGGCGGATTCACTTTCTTCGGCGAAGGCCCGCCGCGCGAATGCGGGGGCTTGCGCGCGCAGATCGGCCAGTTGCAGGCACAGTATGCCAATCTGCAGCAGATGGCGCAGGGTGGCGCCCTCGAGCAGCGCCGCGCGCAGCTCGTCGCGGCGATCAACGCCAATTGCCGGGCGCCGCAGCAGCGCGGCTTCTTCGAGACGATCTTCGGGCTCGAGCCGCGCCGGGGCGAAATCGATTCGACCCTGCCAGAGCTCGATCCCGAGCAGCCGCTGGAGCCGGAAAAGCCACGCCTCGGCGGCCCGCAGACCGTCTGCGTGCGGACCTGCGACGGCTATTTCTTCCCGCTCGCGAACAATCCGGGCGGCCGCGACAGCGGCGACGAGATGTGCCAGGCGCTCTGCCCCGGCACCGAGACCCTCGCCTATGGCATGACCAATGGCGGCGAGATTCAGAACGCGGTCGCCCGCTCCACCGGCCAGCCCTATGCGTCGCTGCCGAATGCGGGCAAATACCAGCGCAGCTTCGATGCCGCCTGCACCTGCCGGGCGCCGGGCCAGAGCTGGGCACAGGCGCTGCGCAACGCCGAATACCTTCTCGACAAGCGCAAGGGCGACGTCATCGTCACCGAGCAGCGCGCCGCCGAGCTGTCGCGCCCTAGGGAGGCCAAGCCCGATCCCAGGCGCCGCAATGCACAGCCCGCACCGCAGCCGGCCGCCGTCGAGATCCCCGACGAGAAGCCGATGCCGTCGGAGAACTCGCCGACCGCCGGCACGGAATCGGCCGGTGTCGGCCCGCAATCCGTGGGAGAGCGGGTGCTGGACAAGGGCGACGGGCTCAAGCGCGAGACGCAGAGCGTGACCGGCGAGCGCCGCACCGTGCGGATCGTCGCGCCGAACCTCGCACCCAATCTCGGGAATGCGACAATCCGTCCCTGACGACGGGGCGATCATGCGTCTTGCGCAGTTCGGGGGCGCATCAATCACTTGAATATCCCGTGGACGCATGACGGTGACGGCGCAATAGAGGGCTGACGCCCCCCTCATCGGGCGAGCCGTCCGGAACCGCCTGCCGACTGCATCCTGTCGTCGTCGAAGGCAGCCTTGGCGGCTCCCGCCGGAGATCGCCATGTCCAACCTCGCGACATCCCAGCCGCACCCGCGCCCCATCGAGTTCGCCGACGCCAGACGACGCCTCAAGGCCATCTTCGTCGGATCCGTCGGCAATCTCGTCGAATGGTACGATTTCTACGCCTATACGGCCTTCTCGCTCTATTTCGCGCCGGCCTTCTTCCCCTCCAGCGACCCGGTGGTGCAGCAGCTCAATGCGGCGACGCTGTTCGCCGCTGGCTTCATCGTGCGCCCGCTGGGCGGCTGGCTGTTCGGCCATCTGGCGGATCGCTACGGGCGGCGCCTTTCGCTGACGGTCTCCGTGCTGATGATGTGCTTCGGCTCGCTGATCATCGCGCTGACGCCGACCTATGCGACGATCGGCTTTGCCGCGCCTTCCCTGCTGGCGCTCGCGCGCATCATCGAAGGCCTGAGCCTCGGCGGCGAATACGGGGCCAGCGCGACCTATCTCTCCGAGATCGCCGATCCCGAGCATCGCGGCTTCTATTCGAGCTTCCAGTACGTCACGCTGATCGGCGGGCAGCTCACCGCGATCCTGGTACTGCTGCTGCTCCAGAACGTCTTCCTGACGCATGAGCAGCTCGTCGCCTGGGGCTGGCGCATCCCCTTCGTGATCGGGGCGCTGCTCGCCGTCACGGCGATGTTGATGCGCCGCCACATGCACGAAACGGAGTCCTTCACGGAAGCCAACAAAAGCCCGGTGAAGCGCGAGAGCTCGATCCGCGGCCTGCTGCGCTACCCGCGAGAGATCGCGATCGTCGTCGGGCTGACCGCCGGCGGCACCGCGGCCTTCTACACCTTCACCACCTATATGCAGACCTTCGTGCGCCAGACGGCCGGCTTCTCCGACATCACCACGACCTATGTCATCGCCGGTTCGCTGATCTTCGCCGCGATCCTGCAGCCGATCTATGGCGCGATCTCCGACCGGATCGGCCGCAAGCCGCTGCTGATCTTCTTCGGCGTCGCGGGAACGCTCCTGACCGTGCCGCTGCTGACGACGCTGGCGGGCACCAAATCGCCCTGGGTCGCCTTCCTGCTGATCTCCGGCGCCTGGGTCTTCGTGGCCGGCTACACCTCGATCAATGCGGTGGTGAAGGCCGAGCTGTTCCCGACCGCGATCCGGGCGACCGGCGTCGCCGTGCCCTATGCCCTGACGGTCTCGATCTTCGGGGGCACCGCGCCGGCGATCGCGCTGTTCTTCAAGCAGCAGGGCCACGAGCAGTGGTTCTACTACTATCTGGCGGGCGTGATTTTCGTCTCGCTGCTGGTCTATTCGACGATGCGCGACACCAAGCATCAGTCGGCGATGCACCGGCACGATTGAGCTGTCATTCCGGGGCGGGCCGTCAGGCCCGAACCCGGAACCCACGACCGGGTGACACGCGTCCGACGACCGGCATAGGGCTCACAACGTCATGGGTTCCGGGTTCGAGCGCTGCGCGCTCGCCCCGGAATGACAGTCCTTCAGGCGCTCTCGCCCCTGAGCCGCCGCAGCGCCTTGTCCCGCCCGATCAGCGGCAGCAGCGCCGCCAGCTCCGGGCCATGGTCCTGCGCGGTCAGGGCCTGGCGCAGGGGCATGAACAGCGCCTTGCCCTTGGCGCCGGTCGCGGCCGCGACCGCGCCGGTCCAGCTCTTCCACGTCGTCGCGTCGAAGGGCTCGGGCGGCAGCAAGGCGGCTGCGGTCGCGGCGAAGTCCGCATCGGCGATCACCGGCCTGATCGGCCCGCGCACGACATCGTCCCAGAGGCGGGCTTCGTCGAGCTTGCCGAGATTGCCGCGGATCGCGAGCCAGAAGCGTTCGCTGGTATCGACGCCCATCTCGGCCAGACGGAACGCCACGGCGTCATAGGGCAGCTGATGCAGGGTGCGGGCGCTGAGCGTGTCGAGGTCGTGCTCGTCGAACTTGGCCGGGGCGCGCGAGACATGGGCGAGATCGACCAGCCCCGCCAGTTCGTCGAGACTCGCCACCGGACGCACGGCATCCGAGGAGCCGGTCAGGGTGGCCAGCGCTGCCACCGCCAGCGGCTCGACGCCGGCCTCGCGCAGGCCGCGCAGCGAGAGATGGCCGAGGCGCTTGGACAATCCCTCGCCGCTCGCCGTGGTGAGGAGGTTGTGGTGGCCGAAGGACGGCAGCGCCGCGCCCAGCGCCTGGAAGATCTGGATGTGGACCGCCGTATTGGTGACGTGATCCTCGCCGCGGATGATGTGGGTCACGCCGGTCGCGGCGTCGTCCACCACAGAGGGCAGATGGTAGAGATAGCTGCCGTCCTCGCGGATCAGCACCTGGTCGGAGAGCGAGGCGCAGTCGACATGGGCGTCGCCGCGGATCAGGTCGGTCCAGGCGACGACGCGCGGCTCGAGCAGGAAGCGCCAGTGCGGCCGGCGGCCTTCCGCCTCGAGCTTCGCCCGGTCCTCGGCGGTGAGCTTCAGCGCGGCGCGGTCGTAGATCGGCGGCAGGCCGCGGGCGAGCTGGCGCTTGCGGCGCCGGTCGAGCTCGTCGGCGGTCTCATAGCAGGGGTAGAGCCGGCCCGCGGCGCGCAGATCCTCGGCGGCAGCGTCGTAGAGCGACAGCCGCTGCGACTGGCTGATGACGAGATCGGGCGTGATGCCGAGCCAGGCGAGGTCCTCCGCGATGGCGGCGGCATATTCCGGCTTCGAGCGCGCGAGATCGGTGTCGTCGTAACGCAGCATGAAGCGCCCGCCGTGGCGGCGGGCATAAAGCCCGTTGAACAGGGCGGAGCGCGCATTGCCGATATGGAGATAGCCCGTCGGCGAGGGCGCGAAGCGCAGGAGCGGCGGGCGGGACGGCGCGGAGCTGGTCATGGCGGCGCTTATGGCGCTTTTGGCCGGCAGCGACAATCGTCCCCGGCGTCATGTGCAGAAAGCATGCTGCGACGCAGCCCGGCCTATTGCGATGCAACATGATCCGTGGCTGAATGATGGCATTCGAACGGACCCGGTGAAAATCCGGGTGGCTCTTCCGGCCGCCGATCCGCCGGACAACCCAACTGCCGATCCAGCTGAAGCCTGCGCGCGTCGCGGGCTCCGATCGCTCATGGGTTCCCTATGACCAGACTCTCCGCCTATCGCCGCGAATGGTTCTCCAACATCCGGGGGGACATTCTCTCGGGCGTCGTCGTGGCGCTCGCGCTGATCCCCGAGGCGATCGGCTTCTCGGTGATCGCCGGCGTCGACCCCAAGGTCGGGCTCTTCGCCTCCTTCGCCATCGCCTGCGTGTCGGCCTTCGCCGGCGGGCGGCCGGGCATGATTTCGGCGGCAACCGCCGCCACCGCGGTGCTGATGGTCACGCTGGTGAAGGAACACGGCCTGCCCTATCTCTTCGCCGCGACGATCCTGATGGGTCTGATCCAGCTTGGGGCCGGCGCGCTCCGGCTCGGGCGCCTGATGAGCTTCGTCTCGCGATCGGTCATCACCGGCTTCGTCAACGCGCTCGCCATCCTGATCTTCATGGCGCAGCTGCCGGAGCTGATCGGCGTGCCGTCGCTGACCTATGCGATGATCGCAGGCGGCCTCGCGATCATCTACCTCTTCCCCTATCTGACGAAAGCCATCCCCTCCCCGCTCGTCGCCATCGTCGTCCTGACCGCTCTCGCCTGGGGGCTGGGGCTCGATCTGCGCACCGTCGGCGATCTCGGGGAACTGCCCTCGACGCTGCCGGTCTTCGCGCTGCCGCAGGTGCCGCTGACTTTCGAGACGCTGCGGATCATCTTTCCCTATTCGGTCGCGCTGGCGGCGGTGGGGCTCCTGGAGTCCCTGCTGACGGCGCAGATCGTCGACGACATGACCGCGACGACCAGCAACAAGAGCCAGGAATGCTACGGCCAGGGCGCCAGCAACATCGCCTCGGCGCTGATCGGCGGCATGGGCGGCTGCGCCATGATCGGCCAGTCGGTGATCAACGTGACCTCGGGCGGGCGCGGCCGGCTCTCGACGTTCGTGGCCGGGGCCTTCCTGCTCTTCCTGATCCTCGTGCTCGACGATCTCGTCCGGATCATCCCCATGGCCGCCCTGGTCGCGGTGATGATCATGGTCTCGATCGGCACGTTCTCCTGGCGCTCGATCCTCGATCTGCGGACCAATCCCCTTCCTTCCTCGATCGTCATGCTGGCGACGGTGACGACCGTGGTGGCGACACATGACCTCGCCAAGGGCGTCCTCGTCGGCGTGCTGCTCTCGGGCGTGTTCTTCGCCGGCAAGGTCGCGCGCCTCGTCGCCGTCGAGAAGCGCGACAGCGCAGACGGCACGGCTGTGACCTATGTGGTGCGCGGCCAGATCTTTTTTGCGTCGGTCGAGAGCTTCCTGCGCGGTTTCTCCTTCGAGGAGCGCCCGGCGCAGGTGACGATCGACCTGACCCATGCCCATTTCTGGGACATTTCGGCGATCGGCGCGCTCGACAAGGTGGTGCTGCGCCTGCGCAAGAACGGCGCGGAGGTCGAGGTGCTCGGCCTCAACGAGGCCAGCGCGACGATGGTCGACCGCTTCGGGAGGCACGACAAGGGCGACGCCGGCCCGGCTGCCGTCCACTGAAGCCCGGGCGCGCCGGCCTCAGAAATCGATGCTGTCGCCGCCGCTGCGGCCGACGCCCTTCACCAGCGCCTCATCGGGACGATGGGCTGGCTCTCCGTCATCGACGAAGCCGTGGCGCACCGGCCATGCCTCTTGCTGATCGATCAGCCTGATCGACGGTGGCGCCCGCCGGGCGACGGCGGCTGCGGCCCGGGCCTCCTGCTGGAGCGCCATCACGGCGGAGGCCTCATGGCCGGCCGCGACGATATCGGACACACGCTCTCCCGCCGCGAGCGCGCCCAGGACGGCCTCCCGGCGCAGCGCCTGGGGGCTCTGGGGCACAGCGCCCATCGACAGGCTGTCGGGCCCGAGCGCCTCCGCGGGTTTCCAGCGGCGGCGCAGATCCAGCAGGCGCGTGATCTCGGTATGCGACAGATCGCCGACGGGATTGAGGTCGCCGATCGCCTCCAGCCCACAGGTGGCATGGCGAGCCGCCGGCGCGAGCAGGCAGCGGCCCATGCCCCGCGCCAGGGCGGAGAGCAAGGCCGTGCGGGCCGCTGTCGTCGCGTCTCGTGGTCCGGGCAGGCCGGCGGCCGTCAGCGCCTCGGCGACCGCCCCTGCCACTTCGGAGACGGGGATCGCCCTCAGGGAAACACCCAGCGCAGCGGCGGCGGCCTCAGCCTCGGTCGCGGCCAATCCCCCAGGGTTCCCGCCAGCCAGTCGGACCGCCGCGACCCGCTCCGGCCCCAGCGCATCCACAGCCAGCGCCGAACCGAGAAGGCTTGCCTCGTCGTTGAATTCGACGAGAACGCCCGTCTCAGGCGCAAGCCGGAGATGCTCGCGCAGGCCGAGCATGCAGGCGGCATAATCCGCCTCGTCGCCGGCCTCCAGCGGGATCGCCTCGCCGGGTTCGCAGACCCAGACGCCGCCGCGACGGGTCCATCGGGTGACGGTGAGCGCGTCGCGGAAGGCGGGCAGTTGATGCGTCAGGCTGCGGTCGGCGGCGAGCACGAAGGAGGCGCCGTCGCAGATGCCCTCTTCACCGCCGCCGACGGCATTCAGCCAGACTAGCGGAAGGCCTGTCTCGACGACCCGCGCGACGGAGCGGTTGAGACGGTGGTCGGTGCCGCCCCGCCGGTAGACCGCGGCGGCGGAAGACAGCAGCAGCTCGGCCCCCGTCTCGGCGAGGCATTCCGGGACCTCCTCATCCGCAAGATCGTCGCCGGAAACGAGGCCCAGGCGCAGCAGGCCCCGGAATGGCACCGGTCCGGGCAGAGGCCCCGGCTCGAAGGGTGCGGATACAGAGCCGCCGACCGCCACTTGAAAGCGCACGGCCTGAATAAGGCCGCCATCGAGCAGCGCCTGAGCCGCGTAGAGGGAAGCGTCCTCGCGCCAGGGCAAGCCGAGCAACAGCGCCGGCCCGCCATCAGCGGTCTCGCGCGCCAGATCCTCGCAGGCCCGCCGGCAGGCATCGAGAAAGGCCGGCCGCCGCAGCAGAGCCGCCGAGGACGTCCCGGCCAAGGCGGCGGCCGGAAACAGGACCAGATCCGCTCCAGCTGTCGCCGCCCTCGCCCGTGCGGCACGGATCATCGCGACATTGCCTGCCACATCTCCGGGGAGCGGACTCGTCTGCGCGAGGGCGAGGCGGAAGGAGCGTTCGGTCATGGCGGGGGCTGTAGCGCGACCGCTTCGGCCCGGCAATCGCGTGCCACAGGGCCTGACGGGGCTGCGCTTAACCTCGCGTTAGGGTTAAGCGCGCATGAATCGGGTACGTGCCGCTCCTGCAAGACTGCCGGCCGTCGTTCGGAGAAACGACCATGCGTACCCGCTTCATCCATCGACCAGCCGCAGCCCTCGCCGCAGTCCTTCTGGCTGGCTCTGTAATCACCGCGGGCGGCGCCTTTGCCGCCGACTATCCGGTGCTGCGCGGCTCTCAGATCGACGACGCGCCGCCCGCGCCCGAGTTCGACAGCTACGCGAAGTGGTCGGGCTTCTATTTCGGCGGCGGCTCCGGCCTCTCGTCCACCAAGTTCGAGCCCGGCAACGGGCTTCAGAACCTCGCCAACTACGCCTATCGCAACACGCTGCTCGGCAGCGAGGTGAACATGGGCAATCTGGTGGGCAACCTGCCCTCGAAGACCGACAGCGGCGCGACCTTCTTCGGCTTTACCGGCTACAATTTCACTTTCGGCGACGTGATCCTCGGCCTGGAGGCGGACTATACCCGGTCGAACCACAATTATCTGATCAGCGACTTCATCGGACGACGCAGCACGACTTCCGACGGCACGGTCAACGACTACACGCTGACGACCCGCCATGGTGCGGAATTGAAGGACTATGCCACCGCGCGCATCCGCATGGGCTGGGCCTATGGCCGGATCATGCCCTTCGCGACCATCGGCGGCGCGGTAGGCCGCTTCGACACGACCTCGACGATCGACGCGACCTGGCGCTTCACCCGCACCAACCCGGTGACGGGCGCGATCGAGAACAACGTGGTCGCGGCGGGCTATCCGCTCCGCGTCGGCTCCACCAAGAGCAATGTTTACGGCTTCGGCCTGACCGCCGGCGGCGGTATCGACATGGCGCTGACGGACAACCTGTTCCTGCGTGCCGAGTACCAGATCGTTCGGTTCGCCGATGTCGAGGGCACGACCACGACGATCAATACCGGCCGCGTCGCCGCCGCGCTGAAGTTCTGACCCAGCAACCGATCGCCGACATAAAAAGGCCGGGGCGACGCGCCCCGGCCTTTACGTTTGGACCCCGATAGGCTCGCGCCTCACTCGGCAGCCTCGACCTCCGGGCGCGCCCGGCCGGCGCGCTCGCGCTTGACCAGTTCGGCGACGAGGAAGGCCAGCTCCAGCGCCTGCTCCGCATTGAGGCGGGGATCGCAGACCGTGTGGTAGCGGTCGTTCAGGTCGGCATCGGTCATGCCGCGCGCACCACCGGTGCATTCGGTGACGTTCTTGCCGGTCATCTCGAGATGCAGGCCGCCGGCATGGGTGCCCTCGGCCTGGTGGACGGCGAAGAAGTTCTTCACCTCGGTCGTGATCAGGTCGAAGGGACGGGTCTTGTAGCCGCTGGCGGCCTTGACCGTGTTGCCGTGCATCGGGTCGCAAGACCAGACGACATTGCGCCCTTCCCGCTTGGTGGCCCGCACCAGCGCCGGAAGGTTGTCGAAGACCTTGTCGGCACCGAAGCGGCCGATGAGGGTCAGCCGGCCGGCCTGGTTCTGCGGGTCGAGCACGTCGATGAGCTTCAGCAGGCCGTCGACCGTGGTCGAGGGGCCGCATTTCAGGCCGATCGGGTTGCGGATCCCGCGGAAGAACTCGACATGGGCATGGTCGAGCTGGCGCGTGCGGTCGCCGATCCAGACCATGTGGCCGGAGGTGTCGTACCAGTCGCCCGTCGTCGAATCGACGCGGGTCATCGCCTGCTCGTAGCCGAGCAGCAGCGCCTCGTGGCTGGTGTAGAAATCGGTCGTCCGCATCTCGGGATGCGTCTCGGGATCGATGCCGATGGCGCGCATGAAGTCGAGCGCCTCGGTGATGCGCTCGGCGACCTCGTTGTAGCGCGAGGAGGCCGGCGCATCCTTGACGAAGCCGAGCATCCAGCGATGCGCGTTGTCGAGATTGGCATAGCCGCCGGTGGCGAAGGCGCGCAGCAGATTGAGCGTCGCCGCCGACTGGCGATAGGCCTCGAGCTGGCGGCGCGGATCGGGCGTGCGCGCCTCGGGCGTGAAGGCGTTGTCGTTGACGATGTCGCCCTTGTAGCTCGGCAGCTCGACGCCGCCGACGGTCTCCGTCGGAGCCGACCGCGGTTTGGCGAACTGGCCGGCGATGCGCCCGACCTTCACCACGGGCGAGCCGCCCGCGAAGGTCAGCACCACCGCCATCTGCAGGAAGAGCCGGAAGAAATCACGGATGTTGTCGGCCGAGTGTTCGCCGAAGCTCTCGGCACAGTCTCCGCCCTGGAGCAGGAAGGCCTCACCGTTTGCGACTTTCGCGAGGGCCTTCTTCAGCTTGCGCGCCTCACCCGCAAAAACGAGCGGCGGAAAGCCGGCGAGCTGCTGCTCGACCGCCCTCAGGGCTGCCTGGTCCGGATAATCCGGGATCTGCTGGACGGGCTTGGCCCTCCAGCTCTCGGGCGTCCACCGCTCCGACATGGGTGCTGCTCCTGACTTCGCTCGCGCGGGTTAACCTCTTCGAAAGCGCGAAGGCGCGCCTATACACCCAAGGCGACGCAAAGGCCACCACGGCGAACGCGCCCGCAGCGCAGGGCCGCGAGCCGATCATGGTTAGCGAAAGCTGAATCGGCCCAGCCACTTGCCGGCTACAGCTGACAAATCGATTCAGATCGATCGCAGCGCGCTTGAAGGCGATGAGATGGCGCATGAGCCGGTTCGGACGCCGATTCAACCCCGATGGCGGGCTTGCGCGCCTGCTCCGATCAGGCCGGCACGATACAATCCTCGCCCTTGAAGAGCAGCCCGGTTAGCGAGAGGTCTCGCGGTGACGCGGGACAAGCCGTCGCCCCCGCCGGCTCGGGTCAGCCCGCCCGGGGCGTCCGCATCGTCACCAGTTCCTCCGCCGCGCTCGGATGCAGCGCGACGGTGCGGTCGAAATCGGCCTTGGTCGCGCCCATCGTCACCGCGATGGCAACGGCCTGGATGATCTCGCCGGCGTCATGGCCGAGGATATGGACGCCGAGCACCTTGTCGGTCTTCGCGTCGACGACGAGCTTCATATAGACGCGTTCGTTGCGGCCCGAGATCGTCGCCTTCATCGGCCGGAAGGCGGATTCGAAGATGCGCAACTCGTGGCCAGCCGCGGCGGCCTGGACCTCGGAAAGGCCGACCGTGCCGATCTCCGGGGTCGTGAAGACGGCCGAGGCGATCAGGCCATGGTCCGTCCGCCAGGGCTTGTTGCCGAAGGTCGTGTCGGCGAAGGCGTGGCCCTCGCGGATCGCGACCGGGGTCAGGTTGACGCGGTTGGTGACGTCGCCGACCGCGTGGATCGAGGGCACGCTGCTGGCCGAGTCGTCATCGACCAGCACCTCGCCCAGAGATCCCAGTGCGACGCCCGCCTCGGCGAGGCCGAGGCCGGCGGTGTTGGGGCGGCGGCCGGTCGCGACGAGGATGACATCGGCATCGATGGGGTCGCCGCTGGCGCAATGGGCGCGGCGGCAGCCATCGGGCAGCAGTTCGATGCTCTGAACCGTGCAGCCGAGGCGGAAGCGGATGCCGGCATGCTCCAGCGCATCGCGGAGGCGGTTGCGGATGTCCTCGTCGAAGCCGCGCAACACGTTGTCGCCGCGGTGGAGCACGGTGACCTCGACGCCGAGACGGACGAAGAGGCTGGCGAATTCGAGCGCGATATAGCCGCCGCCGACGACGAGCATGCGCTTCGGCAAGCTGGGCAGATGGAAAATCTCGTTCGAGGAAATGCCGAGTTCGCCGCCGGGAATCGGCGGATCGAAGGAGGGCCAGCCGCCGGTGGCGACGAGGATGTGGCGGGCGCGGATCGTCTCGCCGCTTTTGGCGAGGCGCACGGTATGGGCATCGACGACGGTGGCGCGCTCCTCGCGGATGGTCACGCCGGCGCCGTTCAACCCCTTGCGATAGAGGCCGGAGAGGCGGGTGACCTCGTTGGCGACGGCATCGCGCAGCGTCGGCCAGTCGAAGTCGGGCTTCTGGACCGTCCAGCCGAAACCGGCGGCGTCCTCGACCTCCTCGGCGAAGCGGCTGGCATAGACGAAGAGCTTCTTCGGCACGCAGCCACGGATGACGCAGGTCCCGCCGATGCGGTCCTCCTCCGCGATCATCACGCGGGCGCCATGGCCGGCGGCGATGCGGGCGGCGCGGGTTCCGCCGGAGCCGGCCCCGATGACGAAGAGATCGACGTCGAATTCAGCCATGATGTCCTCTCACGCCGCGCGATCCCCGGTATCCGAACCGACGGGCAGCCGGAACAGCCATAGCGCCGCCATGGTCAGGCCTGCAATCCACCAGCCCTGCCAGGCGCCATGCGCCACAGCCGCGACGGCGAAGGCCGCGGCGAAGAGGCCGAGGCGCGGTGCCAGATCGCGGCCGGGGAGACTCCTCAGCCGCATCAGCAGGGCGAGCCCGGCGACGGTGAGCAGCGCGACGCCGATCGCACCGGTCTCGGTCCAGGCCTGGAGTGGAGCGTTGTGCGGGTGACCGACCGCCAGCAGCGCGCGACGCGGCGGCGAGACCTCAGCGGCCACAGGGTGGCGGTCGAGCGTCGGCGACGTGCCGAATCCCGCACCACGGATGGGCCGCGCCAGCGTCGCCTCGCCGAAGGACAGCCAGATGTCGACACGGTCGCGCGAATGGGAGTTGGCGAGGCGCTCATGGAGTGCCGCCGGCAGGGCCGCATCGCCCAGGCGTCCGACGACCGGGGCCAACATCATCGTCGCGACGAAGCCGAGCGTGACGGCTGCCCAGGCAAGCCGGGGGGCCAGGAGCGCCAGCCCCGCGGCCGCAGCCATGACGAGCAGACCGAAACCGGCCGCACCGCTCTCCGAGCCGAGGCAGGCCCAGGCGACGGCGAGGACGACCGGCACGGCCAGGGCGATGCTCCACCGCCGCGAGGGTCCCTGCCATGGCAGCGCCGCCAGGGCGACGGGAGCCAAGATGAGGCAGGTCAGCACCGGGCGATTGAACATGTAGGTCACTTGGCGGCCGATATCGAGCGCGCGCCTGATGGCGAGCCCGGTGGCCAGTTCCGCCATCATCATGACGGCGGCCACAGCCACAACGATCGCCAGCGCGCGGCCGAGCGCAGGGCCCGGCCGAAAGCGGCCGGATGCCGCGATGGCGACGCCGCAGGTCAGCGGCAGCGCAAACTCGCCCCAGGCCGCGAGGCTCGCAAGCGGCCGGTGGCTCCAAGCGATCGTGACGAGGGACCAGAGCAGGAATCCGGACAGGGCGAGCCCGATCGGGCCGCGCAGCAGAGCTGCCGCCCGGTGCAGGGAGGGTCGCCAGCCTTCCTCGGCGAGCGCGGCCGCGCAGAAGGCTGCAGCCGCCAGCGCCAGCATGAGCGGGGCGGAGCGGTTGGCGATCCACATGGCGAGTGGCAATGCCAGGAGGAGCGCCGCACCAATCGCCGCAAGCCGTGCCGGGACGGACCCGGCGGCCGGACGGGTGGCGACGGAAGAGGTCTGGTTCATCGGCGAGCGCTTAAGCCATCGCGGGGCCCAGCACTAGAGCCGCGTGGGCCGGCGAATTGTCTTGACTCCGGATTGATCAATCGGGCGCAATTGACGGCATACGCGGCGAAGTGCCACTGGCGGGCGTCGCCCAAAAATCGCGCGGTCCCATCCGCGAGCGGAGGAAATACATGCTGACATCCCTTCTCAAGCGCTGCGCCGTCACCGCCGTCGCGGTGGCCGGCCTGTCGACGGCCGCCTTCGCCCAGCTCGAGCTCAAGATCATGGCCCCCGCGGCTCCCGGCGGCGGATGGGACGGCACGGCGCGCTCGATGCAGCAGGCGCTCACCGCCTCGGGCATCGCCAAGAGCGTGCAGGTGACGAACGTCACCGGCGCCGGCGGCACGATCGGCCTTGCGCAGCTGATCAACGCCAAGGGCGACGGCAGCCAGCTGATGGTCAACGGCTTCGTCATGGTCGGCGCGATCCTGCTGAACAAGTCGCCCGTGAACCTGACGCAGGTGACGCCGATCGCGCGGCTGACGGCCGAGGCGCTCGTCATCGTCGTGCCGACGGAGTCACCGATCAAGAACGCCAAGGATCTGGCCGATCGCGTCAAGGCCGATCCTGCCAAGGTGACCTGGGCGGGCGGCTCGGCCGGCGGCGCCGACCACATCCTGGCCGCGCTCTTCGCCGAGGCCGCCGGCGGCGATCCCAAGAAGATCAACTACATCCCGTTCTCGGGTGGTGGCGAGGCTTTGGCCGCCATGCTGGGCGGGCGCGTGACGGCCGGCATTTCCGGCTATGGCGAGTTCGAGGGCCAGATCAAGGCCGGCAAGCTGCGGGTGATCGGCGTTTCGGCTCCGGCGCGCCTCGCCAATGCTCCCGACGCTCCGACCCTGAAGGAAGGTGGCGTCAATCTCGAGCTGATGAATTGGCGCTCGGTCGTCGCTCCTCCCGGTCTCTCGGCCGACCAGACCAAGACCCTGTCCGACGCGGTCGAGAAGATGGTCAAGTCGAAGGAATGGGCCGAAATCCTGAAGGCCCGCGGTTGGGACGACGCCTATCTCGGTGGCGCCGCCTTCGACGCCTTCCTGAAGGCCGAGCAGACGCGCGTCAGCAAGGTGATGACGGATGTCGGCCTGGTGAAGTAAGCCCGGCGCACCGCCAAGCAAGACCAGGGGGCCGGCGACCGGCCCCCTTTTTTTCCCTTCACGCCGACTTCACCGCCCGCACACCGAACAGCCGATGATGGATACGCCATGACGAACGATGCCCCGTCACGCGGCGCTGACAGGCCCGCCCTCCTCGTCGGCCTGTTGCTGCTCGCCCTCGCCGGCGTGGTCTATTACGACGCCTCCCAGCAGACGATCACCTCGAATTACGGGCTCGGGCCGACCGCGATGCCGATGGTGGCCTGCGCCGGGCTGGTGATCCTCGGCCTGTCGCACCTCGTGATGGCCTTCCGCGGCGGATTGCCGAAGCCGGAGGCGGCGGACCGCGGGGCGCTCCTGTGGATCGTCGGTGGGCTCGCGGGACTGATCCTGTGCATCGCGACCGGCGCCGGCTTCGTGATCGCCATCACCATCCTGTTCGCCTGCACGGCGCGCGGCTTCGGTCGGCGGGCGCTGGCGGTCGACGCGGCGATCGGTTTCGTGCTCGGCCTCGTCATCTTCCTCGTCTTCGCCAAGCTCCTGACCCTGCTGCTTCCGGCCGGGCCGCTCGAACGCCTGTTCCTGTGAGGAGCGCCTGAGATGGATACCTTCGTCTCGCTCATCAACGGCTTCGGCGTCGCGCTGGAGCCCTCGAAGCTGCTGTTCTGCCTGATCGGCGTCTTCCTCGGCACGGCCGTCGGCGTGCTGCCGGGCATCGGCCCGGCGCTGACGGTGGCGCTGCTGCTGCCGGTGACCTTCAAGCTCGATCCGGCAGGATCGCTGATCATGTTCGCCGGCATCTACTACGGCGGCATGTATGGCGGCTCGACGACCGCCATCCTGCTGAACGCGCCCGGCGAGAGCGCCTCGCTCGCGACCGCGCTCGAAGGCTCGAAGATGGCCAAGGCCGGCCGCGGCGGCCCGGCGCTCGCCACTGCCGCGATCGGCTCCTTCGTGGCGGGGCTGATCGCCACGATCGGGCTGACCTTCCTCGCACCCTGGCTGGTCGAGGTCGCGATCAAGTTCGGCCCCTGGGACTATTTCGCGCTGATGATCGTCGCCTTCGTCACCGTCTCGGCGACCTTCGGCGACTCGCCGCTGCGCGGGCTGACCAGCCTGTTCCTGGGCATCACGCTGGGCCTCGTCGGCATCGACAAGCTGACCGGCCAGGCGCGGCTGACTTTTGGCGTGCCGGAACTGCTCAACGGCATCGAGGTGACGACGCTGGCGGTCGGGCTCTTCGCGGTGGGCGAAGCGCTCTATGTCGCCTCCAAGCGCTTCCGGGATCCCGAGGAGATCATCCCGATCAAGGGCTCGCTCTGGATGAGCAAGCAGGACTGGAAGCGCTCCTGGGCGCCCTGGCTGCGCGGGACGGCCTATGGCTTCCCGATCGGCGCGCTGCCGGCGGGCGGCGCGGAGGTTCCGACCTTCCTGAGCTATTCGACCGAAAAGAAGCTCTGCAAATATCCCGACGAGTTCGGCAAGGGCGCGATCGAGGGTGTCGCGGGTCCGGAAGCGGCCAACAACGCTTCTGCCGCCGGCACGCTGGTGCCGCTGCTGACGCTCGGCCTGCCGACCTCGGCGACGGCGGCGATCATGCTGGCCGGCTTCCAGCAATACGGGCTGAACCCCGGCCCGCTCCTGTTTGCGGAGAAGCCGGACCTCGTCTGGGGCCTGATCGCGTCGCTCTTCATCGCCAACGTGATGCTGGTGATCCTCAACCTGCCGCTGATCGGGCTCTGGGTGAAGCTGCTCGCCGTGCCGCAGCCCTGGCTCTATGCCGGCATCCTCGTCTTCGCGACGATGGGCACGCTCGCGGTCAACGCCTCGCCGGTGGAGCTCGGAATGCTCTTCCTGTTCGGCTATCTCGGCTATCTGATGCGGCGCTACGACTACCCCGTCGCGCCGATGGTCGTCGGCCTGATCCTCGGGCCAATGGCGGAGGCGCAACTGCGCCGGGCGCTGCAGATCAGCCTCGGCGACCCGATGATCCTGCTCGAGAACCCGATCTCGGCGACGTTGCTCGGCGTGGCCTTCGTGGCGCTGGTGGCCCCGTTCGTGATGAAGGGGCTCAACCGCTTCAAGGCGAGCGAGGACTGACGGTCGATCAGCGGCCCGCGCCGACCAGCCCCAGCCTGATCAGGCTCTCGCCCGTCGCCGCCAGCGCATCGGCAGCCGGGCGCGGCTCCCAACCCAGCATGGCCTGTGCCTTGGCGCTGGAGGCGGTCTTGGGGCGGCCGAGTTCGGGCGTCGCCGCCTGGCGCGCGGCGGCGCTGAACAGGGCGACGAAGCGCACCAGCCAGTCCGGCAGGACGCGCGCCGAGACCCGGCTCGCCGCAGGGCCCAGCCTGTCGCGCAGAATGAGCGCGATCTCCTGCATGGTCAGGAAATCGCCCGCCGTGGCGATGAAGCGCTCGTTCGCGGCAGCGGGGTGGGTCATGGCGCGCAGGTGCAGGTCGGCGACATCGCGGACATCGACGACGCCGAACATCAGCCGCGGCACAGCCGGGAGCCGCCCCTCCAGCATGCTCTTCACCAGCAGGATCGAGGCGGAAAGATCGGGACCGAGCAGCGGGCCAAAGATGCCGACCGGATTGACCACCGCCAGTTCGAGCCCCCCGCCCTCGCGGTCGACGAAGTCCCAGGCGGCGCGCTCGGCCAGCGTCTTGGATTTGGGATAGGCGGCGAGCGCAGCGTCGCCCGTGTCCGTCCAGTCGCTTTCGGTGAAGGGCCGCTGCAGCGTGCGGCCATAGCCGATCGCCGCGAAGGAGGAGGTCAGGACGACGCGGCCGACGCCCGCTTCGCGGGCCGCGCGCAGCACCCGCAGCGTGCCCTCGCGGGCGGGGCGGATCAGTTCGTCCTCATGCTTCGGTGCCGCTGCCGACAGCGGCGAAGCGACGTGCAGCACCCGCTCACAGCCCAGCGCCGCCTCCCGCCAGCCATCGTCGGCCATCAGATCGGCCTGCCGCACCAAGAGGCGCGCTCCGGCCACGCAGCCTGCCGCTGCGAGCGCGGCACGCAGGGCGGCCTCCCGGCCCGGCGAGCGCATCGTCGTCCGGACGCTGTAGCCCGCCTGCAGCAGCGCCAGGATACAGTGGCCCGCCAGAAAGCCGGATCCGCCGGTGACGAGAACAATCGGTTGGCCCATGCGGGTCTCCAAGCGGCTCACCGCCCCCAGCGACGGATCCCGAAACGACGAAAGCCGCCGGGGCGACCGGCGGCCTCGTTCAACCCTGAAGATCGATAACGCTCAGAGCTTGTGGCCGCGCTTGCGCATCTCTTCGCTGAAGCGGTCGAACAGGAAGTTGCTGGTTTGCACGCTCCAGGGCTGCAGCAGGGCGAAAATCTCGTCGATCGCGCCCGGGCGCATCGCGTTGTACCGCTGCCCGACCGGTGAACGGAAAAAGGCGGCGACCTCCTTGAGATCCGCCTCGCTCATCCGCTTGGCGAAGATATAGGCGGCCGAGGCGACGATCTCCTGCTTCTTCTTCTCGGCCTCGGGCCGCAGCGACTCGATGACCTGCTCCATGTCCTTGCGGACCTCGGGGCGTGTCGTGCCGACGGTCTGGCTCACGCGCTCACGGAACTCGCGATAGATCGCGTCAAAGGAATCGCCCAGACCCGAGAGCACGACGACATCGCGACCGGCCTCGAGCCAGCTCTGAGGAATCTCGGTCTGGGCCTGCGGCGCCGCCGTCTGCGCCTGAACCGGCCCGGCGAGCACGAGCGCCAGGCTGACGGCCACGCCGGCGAAATGGTGACGGATCATTATGAGCCCCTTCGTCCTGCGCCGGATCGCGCCATCGTTGCTGGAGTGGCGGTCGGCGCCCAGCGGGCGACCCGGCCATTCGTTGAATCAGCCCTGCCCGGTTTCCACCGACTCAGGAAGCCCCGGTACCGGAGCCCGCATCGCGGGTCTCCTTAGAGCATGAGACCGTCGAGTGAAAAGGCATTTTACGGCGCAGTGATGTCGCGCTGCGACGGCGCAGGCGCCCGATCCGGCTCAGTCCAGCCGGCCCAGGACGGTCAGCCCGGCCGCTCCCGCCAGGATCGCGGCATCGGCGAGGCCAATGAAAAGACCGTGCTCGACGACACCGGGGATCGCGGCGAGTGCGGTCGACAGTGACTCGGGCTCAGCAATCTCGCCGAGATGGGCGTCGAGGATCCAATGGCCGCCATCGGTCACCAGCACGCTGCCATCGGCCTTACGACGCAGGACGAGATCGCCCGCCGCCCCTGCCCCCGCCATGGCCGCGAGCACAGCACGACGCGTCGCCTCCATGCCGAAAGGAACGATCTCGATCGGCAGCGGGAAACGCCCCAGCCGCTCGACCAGCTTGGTGTCGTCGGCGATCACCACCATGCGGGCGGAGGCCGCGGCGACGATCTTCTCGCGCAGAAGCGCCGCCCCGCCGCCCTTGATCAGGCGCAGTTCGCGATCGACCTCGTCGGCGCCGTCGATGGTGAGGTCGAGTTCCGGCGTCGCGTCCAGCGTCGACATCGGGATCGACAATGCACGAGCCTGCGCCTCGGTGACCTCCGAGGTCGAGACGCAGAGGACGTCGAGCCCCTCCGCGACCCGTGCGCCGAGCAGATCGACGAAGTGCTTGGCGGTCGAGCCAGTGCCGAGGCCGAGCTGCATGCCGGGCGTCACGAGTTCGAGCGCGCGGGCGGCAGCCTGCTTCTTGAGATCGTCGGAGCTCATGGGGTTGTCCTCAACGCGACGTCATGGCGAGCGCAGCGCAGCGATCCGACGGGAGGCGCGTTGGCCGCTCCCGGATCGCCGCGTCGCGACGTCCCCGCAATGACGGCGGATGCGGCCGGGTTCAAGCCCCGAGGCCACCCATCAGCATGTATTTGATCTCGACGAACTCCTCGATGCCGTGGAGCGAGCCCTCGCGGCCGAGACCGGATTCCTTGACGCCGCCGAAGGGGGCGACCTCCGTACCGAGCATGGCGGAATTGATGCCGACCATGCCGTATTCGAGCTCCTCGGCGACGCGGAAGGCACGGCCGAGATCCTTCGAGTAGAAATAGGCGGCCAGCCCGAAGGGCGTGTCGTTGGCGAGCGCGACGACCTCCTCCTCCGTGCTGAAGCGGTAGACCGGGGCGACGGGGCCGAAGGTCTCCTCGCGCGTCATCAGCATGGTGGTGGTGGCACCGGCGATCACGGTCGGCTCGTAGAAGGTGCGGCCGAGCGCGTGGCGCTTGCCGCCGACCACGACCTTGGCGCCGTTGGCGACGGCATCCGCGACATGGCGCTCGACCTTCTCGATGGCGCGCTCGTTGATCAGCGGGCCCTGGACGACCCCAACCTCGGTGCCGTTGCCGACCTTCATCTTCGCGACCTCGCCGGCGAACTTGGCGACGAACTCGTCATGGATGCCGTCCTGCACGAAGAGGCGGTTGGTGCAGACACAGGTCTGACCCATGTTGCGGAACTTGGCGGCGATGGCGCCCTGCACGGCAGCATCGACATCGGCATCGTCGAAGACGATGAAGGGCGCGTTACCGCCCAGTTCGAGCCCGACCTTCTTCACGGTGGATGCCGCCTGCTGCATCAGCAGCTTGCCGACCGGCGTCGAGCCGGTGAAGCCGATGAAGCGCACGGCGGGATGTGTCGTCATGACCTTGCCGATCGCCACCGCATCGCCCGTGACGATGTTGAGCACGCCCTTGGGGAAGCCGGCACGGATGGCGAGTTCAATCAGAGCAAAGGCCGTCAGCGGGGTGTCGGGGGCGGGCTTGACCACGAAGGTGCAGCCGGCGGCCAGCCCCGGCGAGCATTTACGGGTGATCATCGCCGCCGGAAAATTCCAGGGCGTGATCGCGGCGCAGACGCCGACAGGCTGCTTCTGGATGATGATGCGCGAATTCGGAAAGGGCGAGGGAATCGTCTCGCCATAGATGCGCTTGGCCTCTTCCGCGTAGAACTCGACGAAGGAGGCGGCATAGGCGACCTCGCCGCGCGATTCCGTCAGCGGCTTGCCCTGCTCGGCGGTCATGATCTGCGCCAGGTCTTCCTGGTTCGCCATGATCAGGTCGAACCATTTGCGCAGGATGATCGAGCGCTCCTTGGCTGACTTCTTCGCCCAGGGCTTGAAGGCACGCGAGGCGGCCTCGACAGCGGCCGTGGTCTCGTCCGCCCCGAAGCGCGGCACCTTCGCGAGCAGCTCGCCCGTAGCCGGATTATCGACCACATCGACGCCCTCGCCGATCCAGGCGCCATCGACATAGCACTGCGACTTGAGAAGGGACGGATCGTTCAGCTTCAGCATGGCGGGCTTCCGTGACGCGAAAGGAAAGGGCGTTCACGTGGTCTAGCATGCAGCCCGCGCGGCTGACGACCGCAAGCGGACGCATGCCCGCCATAGGTCCTGCGGTTTTGCCGGCCCGCGGTGGCCGAATGTTGCGGACGCCCTATTTCGCCTGGGGCGTGCAGACGGTCTTGTCGTCGAAGACGTAGCAGATGCTCATCTCGCCGGTGCGGATATTGACCCGGAAGATGCCGCCTTCGCGCTCGTGCCGCGAGGGCATCAGCGTGTAGTCGCTCGGCGCCTGGGCCCCGGCGCCTTCGCCCGGCGGGAAGCAGACAGTGACGCCGACGCCGCCCTCCTTGAGCTGGAACTGGCAGGCGGCGACCTCGCCGGTCGCCTTGTCGACGCGGTAGACGCGGTTCAGGTCGGTCTGGGGCGCGGGCGCGAAATCGAAGGGGGCGGCGACAGCGACACCGGCCAGCGCCAGCCAGAGACCCAGCACCAGGGTGACGAAACGTCCGGGGGATCGAGACACGATACTGTTCCTTCCACGAATCGCCGGCACGATAGCACCAATGCCGGAGGCGATGATGGCATCGTGCCGGCGGTCCGGGATGGCGGACCGGCGCGCCTTGCCAAAAGCCGGGCGAACCCGTTTAAGCGCTGCGACCCATGCGCCAGGAGCGGCCTTTCCCATGACCCTGCCCCCGATCGTCGTCTTCGATCTCGACGGCACGCTCGCCGAGACCGCGCCCGACATCATGCGCGTGCTCAACGTCATCCTGGTCCGCGAGGGGCTGCCGGCCCTGCCGCTGGAGCGGGCGCGCGAACTGGTCGGCGCGGGCGCGCGGGCGCTGATCGAGCGCGGCTTTCGCGTCTCCGGCCGGCCGCTCGATGCCGAGACGCTCGAGCGGCTGTTCGAGGATTTCCTACTGATCTATGCGGAGGATGTCGCCTCCCACAGCCATCTCTTCGACGGCGTGCTCGGCGCGCTCGACGCCCTCGCGGCGGAGGGCTATCTGCTCGCCGTCTGCACCAACAAGCCGATCCTGCACACGCGTCTGATCCTCGATCATTTCGGCATCGCCCAGCGCTTCGCCTCGGTCGCCGGGCGCGACAGCTTCCCCTTCCACAAGCCCGACCCGCGGCACCTGACGCTGACGATCGAGGCCGCCGGGGGCGATCCCGCGCGCGCCGTGATGATCGGCGATTCGCGCACGGACATCGCCACCGCCAAGGCGGCGGGCATCCCGACGATCTGCGTGCCCTTCGGCTATACCGACGTGCCGATCGAGACGCTGGAACCCGATGTCGTGATCCAGCATTTCGACGCCCTGCCCGCGGCCGTGCGACAGGTGCTGGGCGGCGGCCATGCGGCCGAGCCTTCGAAGGTCGCCGCCCATTCTTGACGACGCGGCGCGCGCCGACTAGGAGAGGCGCCGGTGCGGGCGACTAGCTCAGCGGTAGAGCACTCCCTTCACACGGGAGTGGTCACAGGTTCGATCCCTGTGTCGCCCACCATTTTTTCCCCGATGATCCGGTCCTGATGTGCCGCACATTCTGTGTGTGGTTGTGCTTCAGCAATCGGCGAGCTGCCTCTCCAGCAGCACCAGCAGATCGAACGCGGCGTCCTGCGCCTCCACGAAACTGCCATATCGGCCGGCCGTGAAGCGGCCTTCCGGACGGCGCGGATGGCTGATCACGGCGCCCCAGCCGAGCGCGTTCTCGAACATCGTCACCCGGAATTGACGGATCTCGATCTGCCAGTTTCCGCTGCGGTTGCGGTGCCAGCCCTTCAGCTTCGGGAACTGGCGGCGGCGCCGGGCGAGCGGGTCTTCGGCCATATCGCCCTCCCCGGGCCGCCAGGGGCGTTGCCAGAGCCCCGGCGGGTTGCATCCGTCCGATCCTGCACCACCTCGAAGAGATGAGCGACCCTTTCGATCTGCAGCGTTTCCTCGCGGCGCAGGCTGCCGTCCACGCGCAGGCGCTGGCGGAACTGCGGCAGGGCCGCAAGCGCAGCCACTGGATGTGGTTCGTGTTCCCGCAACTGCGCGGGCTCGGATCGTCCGAGATGGCGCAACACTATGGCGTATTAGGGCTCGCCGAGGCGCGCGCCTATCTGGCCCATCCCGTGCTCGGCGCGCGCTTGCTGGACTGCACGGAGGCCGTCCTGGCGCTGGAGGGACGGGACCTTCGGGCGATTTTCGGCTCGCCGGACGATCTGAAATTCGTCTCCAGCATGACGCTGTTTTCGCTCGCGGCCGAGCGCAGGCCGAACCTGTTTGCGGAAGCGATCGAGCGGCTCTGCGGTGGCACCGCCGATCAGCGGACGCTTGCTCTGCTGCGCGAGCGGGGCGACCTCACCCCCGCCCCTCATCGGCCCGGCGCATCTCCCACTGGCGGTTGAGGCGCAGGGCCAGCAGCGTGACAACGGCGCCCGAGAGCAGATAGGCGCCGGCCGAGATCAGGCCGAACTGGGTCGAGAGCACCAGCGCGGCGAGCGGCGCGAAGCCCGCGCCGAAGAGCCAGGCGAGGTCGGAGGTCAGGGCCGAGCCGGTGTAGCGATAGGTCGGCGAGAAGGCCGAGGCGACCGAGCCGGAGGACTGGCCGAAGGACAGGCCGAGCAGGATGAAGCCGCCGATCATGAAGACGAGCTCGCCGGCAAAGCCGCCGTCGAGGAGCTGCGGCGCAAAGCCGCTGAACACCGCGATCGCGATGGCGCAGCCGCCGAGCAGCGCGCGCCGGCCGATCCGGTCGGCGATCAGGCCCGAAGCGACGATAGCGAGCGCGCCGAAAACCGCGCCCACGGCCTCGATGACGAGAAAGCGTGCCGGCCCCTCCTGCGTGAACAGGAAGACCCAGGAGAGCGGGAAGACCGTGACCATGTGGAACATGGCGAAGCTCGCGAGGGGCGCGAAGGCGCCGATCACGACATGGCGCCCCTCGGCCCGCAGCGTGTCGGCGATCTTGGTCGGCTGGAGCTCGCGCGTCTCGAAGAGGTTCTGGTAGTCCGGCGTCACCACCATGCGCAGCCGGGCGAAGAGCGCGACGACGTTGATCGCGAAGGCGACGAAGAAGGGGTAGCGCCAGCCCCAGCTGTAGAAATCCTCGGCCGAGAGATTGCCGACGAAGAAGGCGAAGAGCCCGCTGGCGACGATCAGGCCGAAGGGCGCGCCGAGCTGCGGGATCATCGCATACCAGCCGCGATGGCGCTGGGGGGCGTTCAGCGCGAGCAGCGAGGCGAGACCGTCCCAGGTGCCGCCGAGCGCGATGCCCTGGCCGATGCGAGCGAGCGCGAGCAGCCAGATCGAGGCCGCGCCGATGCTCTCATAGCTCGGCAGGAAGCCGATGGCGCAGGTCGATGTGCCCAGCAGGAACAGCGCCAGCGTCAGCTTGGCGCTCTTGCCGGCCTTGCGGTCGATCGCGGTGAAGATGACCGTGCCGATGGGGCGCGCGATGAAGGCCAACGCGAAGATCGCGAAGGAATACAGCGTTCCCGTCAGCGGATCGGCGAAAGAGAAGACCAGCTTCGGGAAAACGATGACCGAGGCGATGGCATAGACGAAGAAGTCGAAGAACTCGGAGGTGCGGCCGATGATGACGCCGATCGCCATCTCGCCCGGGTTCACCTCGCCATGACTCTCGCTGAGATGGCTGGCGTCGCGTTCCGCCGTGGTCGGCATCTGAGCCATGATCTGTCCCGTCGCGCATCGGTCTCATGAGGGCATGGTGCATCGCACCCTGCCGCGGCACCGGTCCTAGTGCCCCATCGGGCCTGCGGGTGGCATTGGGCAAATTGTCCAATGTTACCGTTGCTGCACCGCAGCTAGCTCTCCGGGCATGACGATCAGCGAAAGGTGTCTGCCTTGAGCCCCCTGCGTGTCCTCGCTTTGCTTCCCGTGCTCGCCGCGCTCGGCGGCTGCAACCTCGTGGTCATGGCGCCGTCGGGCGACATCGCCGCGCAGCAGCGCGACCTGATCGTGATCTCGACGGTGCTGATGCTGCTGATCATCGTGCCGGTGATGGCGCTGACGGTGTTCTTCGCCTGGCGCTACCGCGCCTCCAACAAGGAGGCGACCTACAAGCCGGACTGGAACCATTCGACCGGCCTCGAGCTGGTCATCTGGGCCGCGCCGCTCCTGATCATCATCGCGCTGGGCGCGCTGACCTGGATGGGCACGCATCTGCTCGACCCCTACCGCAAGCTGGACCGGATCGCGGCCGGCCAGCCGGTGCCGGCGACGACCAAGCCGCTCGAGGTCGAGGTCGTCGCGCTCGACTGGAAATGGTTGTTCATCTACCCCGAGCAGGGCATCGCCACCGTCAACGAGCTCGCAGCGCCGGTCGACCGGCCGATCCATTTCAAGCTCACCTCGTCCTCAGTGATGAACTCCTTCTACATCCCGGCGCTGGCGGGCCAGATCTACGCGATGCCGGCGATGCAGACGCGGCTCCATGCCGTGATCAACCGGCCCGGCCGCTACCAGGGCTTCTCGGCCAATTACAGCGGCGCCGGCTTCTCCGGCATGCGCTTTTCCTTCCTCGGCATGAGCGAGAGCGATTTCGAGGGCTGGGTCGCCAAGACCAAGGAGAGCGAGGCCCGGCTCGACCGCGCGGCCTATCTCCAGCTTGAGCGGCCGAGCGAGAACGTCGCGGTGCAGCGCTTCGGCGCGACCGAGCCGCGGCTGTTCGACGCCATCCGCAATCTCTGCGTCCAGCCCGGCAAGATGTGCATGAGCGAGATGATGGCGCTCGACGCCAAGGGGGGCCTCGGACTCGCCGGCCTGCATACGACGCTGCCGCTGGCCTATGACAAGTATTCACGCCGCGGTGGCAACCAGGCGCCCTTCGGCGAGGAGCCGCGCTACATCGCGTCGATCTGCACGGTCGAGGAGGCGAACGCCATGATGGCGATGGCGCCGCCCGACACCACCCCGCGCGACCTGACCCCGATCCGGGGCATGGGCCTGACGCTTCCCCCGACGACGTTTTCCCTCATGACGCCGCGCCGGCCGCAGACCTTCACCGAGCTGCTCGGCCTCGCCCGTTCGTCCCAGTCCTGAAGCGAGAATCCCCGTGACCGACGCTTCCGTTGCCGCCACCTCTCCGATCTTCGGCAAGCTTTCGCTGGCCGCCTTCCCGATCCACGAGCCGATCCTGGTCGCCACCTTCGCCGTCGTGGCGCTGGGTGGCGCGGCGATCGTCGGTGCGCTGACCTATTACCGGCTCTGGGGCTGGCTGTGGCGCGACTGGCTGACCAGCGTCGACCACAAGAAGATCGGCATCATGTACATGATCCTCGGGCTGGTGATGCTGCTGCGCGGCTTCGCCGACGCGGTGATGATGCGCATCCAGCAGGCCATCGCCTTCAACGGGTCCGAGGGCTATCTCAACGCCCATCACTACGACCAGCTCTTCACCGTCCATGGCGTGATCATGATCTTCTTCGTCGCCATGCCGCTGGTGACGGGGCTGATGAACTACGTCGTGCCGCTGCAGATCGGCGCGCGCGACGTCTCCTTCCCCTTCCTGAACAATTTCAGCTTCTGGATGACGACAGCCGGCGCGGTGCTGGTGATGATCTCGCTCTTCGTCGGCGAGTTCGCGCGCACGGGCTGGCTCGCCTATCCGCCGCTCTCCGGGATCTCCTACAGTCCGGAGGTCGGCGTCGACTACTACATCTGGGCGCTGCAGATCGCAGGCGTGGGCACGACCTTATCGGGCATCAACCTGATCTGCACGATCGTGAAGATGCGCTGCCCCGGCATGTCGCTGATGAAGATGCCGGTCTTCACCTGGACCTCGCTGTGCACCAACGTGCTGATCGTGGCGACCTTCCCGGTGCTCACCGCGGTGCTCGCCCTGCTGACGCTCGACCGCTATGTCGGCACGAATTTCTTCACGAACGACTTCGGCGGCAACCCGATGATGTACGTGAACCTGATCTGGATCTGGGGCCATCCTGAGGTCTACATCCTGATCCTGCCGGCCTTCGGCATCTTCTCGGAAGTCGTCTCGACCTTCTCGGGCAAGCGCCTCTTCGGCTACACCTCGATGGTCTACGCGACGGTGGTCATCACCATCCTGTCCTACCTGGTCTGGCTGCACCACTTCTTCACGATGGGCTCGGGCGCGAGCGTGAATTCCTTCTTCGGAATCACGACCATGATCATCTCGATCCCGACGGGCGCGAAGATCTTCAACTGGCTGTTCACGATGTATCGCGGCCGCATCCGCTTCGAGCTGCCGATGATGTGGACCATCGCCTTCATGCTGACCTTCGTCATCGGCGGCATGACCGGAGTGCTGCTCGCCGTGCCTCCGGCCGACTTCGTGCTGCACAACAGCCTGTTCCTGGTGGCGCATTTCCACAACGTCATCATCGGCGGCGTGCTCTACGGCCTGTTCGCCGGCATGATCTACTGGTGGCCGAAGGCGTTCGGCTTCCGCCTGCACCCGCTGCTGGGCAAGTTCTCCTTCTGGTTCTGGACGCTCGGCTTCCTGTTCGCCTTCATGCCGCTCTATGTGCTCGGGCTGATGGGCGTGACGCGGCGGATGCGCGTCTTCGACGATCCCTCGCTGCAGATCTGGTTCGTCATCGCGGGCTTCGGCGCCTTCCTCATCCTGCTCGGCATCGTCAGCTTCATCGCCCAGATCGCCTACAGCATCTGGAAGCGCGACGAGCTACGCGACCTGACCGGCGACCCCTGGGACGGGCGCACGCTGGAATGGGCGACGTCCTCGCCGCCGCCGGCCTACAACTTCGCCTTCACCCCGGTGGTGCACGACAACGACGCCTGGACCGACATGAAGCGCCGCGGCTATGTCCGCCCGGTCGATGGCTTCAAGCCGATCCACATGCCGAAGAACACGCCGACCGGCCTCGTGCTGGCGGGGATTTCGGTGGCGCTCGGCTTCGCGCTGATCTGGCACATCTGGTGGCTGGCGGCGGTGTCCTTCGCGGCGATCCTGGTTGTCGCGATCGCCCACAGCTTCAACTACCACCGCGATTTCCACATTCCGGTCGAGGAGGTCGTCGCCGCGGAGAATGCGCGCACCCGCCTGCTCGCGGGATCGGGAGCCTGACATCATGGCATCGACGATGACCGTTCCGCAGGGCGGCGACGCGCCCGTCTTCTATCTCAAGGACGAGCACCCGCATCCGGAAGGCCACAGCACGCCGCTGGGCTTCTGGCTCTATCTGATGAGCGACTGCCTGATCTTCGCGATCCTCTTCGCGATCTACGGCGTGCTCGGGGCGAACTATGCGGCCGGTCCCGCGCCGAAGGATTTGTTCGACCTCAACCTCGTCGCGATCAACACCGCGATGCTGCTGCTGTCCTCGATCACCTTCGGCTTCGCGATGCTGGAGATGGCGAAGGGCAAGGTCGCGGCGACTCAAGCCTGGCTGGCGGTGACGGGGCTGTTCGGCCTCGCCTTCCTCGCCATCGAGCTCTACGAGTTCCACCACCTGATCTCGCTCGGCGCGACGCCGCAGCGCAGCGCCTTCCTCTCCTCCTTCTTCGTGCTGGTGGGCACGCACGGGCTGCACGTCGCCTTCGGCCTGGTCTGGCTGACGGTGCTGATGGTGCAGGTCGCGCGGCACGGGCTGATCACCGCCAACCGCCGGCGGCTGTTGTGCCTGAGCATGTTCTGGCACTTCCTCGACGTCATCTGGATCGGCGTCTTCACCTTCGTCTATCTCATGGGGATGCTGCGATGAGCTCCGAGACGAACGCCCAGCACCAGCCGGGCTACGAGCCCCATCCCGAGGACGAGGCCCACGGTTCCTTCCGCGGCTACATGACCGGCTTCGTGCTCTCGGTCATCCTCACCGCGATCCCGTTCTGGCTGGTGATGTCCGGCGCGCTCGGCAACAACCAGCTCACCGGCTTCGTGGTGATGGGCTTCGCGGTCGTCCAGATCGTCGTGCACATGATCTACTTCCTGCACATGAACGGCCGCGTCGAAGGCGGCTGGACGCTGCTGGCGCTCGTCTTCACCGTGATCGTCGTGGTGATCACGCTCGCCGGGTCGCTGTGGGTGATGTACCACCTCAACACCAACATGATGCCGGTGCACGACATGAGGCAGATGCCGTGACCTCCGCCGCCGCGGCCCGCGCGCCGCGGTCGCGCGCGACGCTCGTCCTCGTCGCGCTGGTCGCGCTCGCGGGGATCGTCGGCTTCGCGCGTCTCGGGGTCTGGCAGGTCGAGCGGCTGTTCTGGAAGAAGGCGCTGATCGAACGCGTCGAGGCTCGCATCCACGCTCCCCCCATCGCTGCACCCGGGCCGGCGGGCTGGGCCAACATTGCCGAGGCCGAATACACCCGCGTCTCGCTCACCGGGCACTTCCTGCATGAGCGAGAGGCGCTTGTGCAGGCCGTGACGGAGCGCGGTGCGGGCTCCTGGCTGCTGACGCCGCTCGTCACCGACTCCGGCTTCACCGTTCTGGTCAATCGCGGTTTCGTACCGCCGGAACGGCGCGAGCGCGCCAGCCGCGCTCAGGCGCTGCCGGAGGGAACCGTCACCGTCACCGGGCTGCTGCGGCTCAGCGAGCCGGGCGGCGGCTTCCTGCGCGCGAATGCGCCGGCCGAGGATCGCTGGCACTCCCGCGACGTCGCGGCGATCGCCGCCGCGCGCAGTCTGTTACCGGTCGCTCCCTATTTCGTCGATGCCGACGCCACGCCCAATCCGGGCGGCTTTCCCGTCGGCGGGCTGACCGTCGTCCGCTTTTCGGACAATCACCTCGTCTATGCCGTGACCTGGTTCGCCCTCGCCGCCATGCTCGCGGGCGCTCTCGCCTTCGTGCTACGCCACGAGGCGAGGCTGCGGCGGGCGCGGGAGCAGGCCGATTAGGTTCCAGGACACCACCAACCAGAAGAACCTGCTGCTGCTGGTGCAGCTGCGCTGGCTCGCCGTCGGCGGGCAGGTGGTGACGATCCTGTTCGTCGACCGCATCCTCGGCATCGCCCTGCCGCTCGGCGAGATGATGCTGGTTCTGCTGCTGCTGGTCGTGCTCAATCTGGCGAGCCTGGTCCGCCATCACCGCGTCGCGGCCGATGTGCGCAATGGCGAACTGTTCGGCGCTCTGCTGTTCGATCTCGGCGCGCTCACGACACAGCTCTATCTCAGCGGCGGCGCGAGCAACCCGTTCATCTTCCTCTATCTGCTCCAGATCGGCCTTGCCGCCGTGCTGCTGGAGTGGTGGTCGACCTGGGTGCTGGTCGCGCTGGCGGGGCTTGGCTTCGTCCTGCTGATGGGCGCGCATCAGCCTCTCGCTCTGCCCGTCCAGCTCGATGACGGCGTGCCGCGGCTTTACCTGCAGGGCGTCTTTGTCTGCTTTCTGATCGCGGCCGGGCTGCTGGTGCTGTTCCTGCAGCGGATCAGCCGGAACCTGCGCATCCGCGACGAGAAGCTCGCCGATCTGCGCCAGCGCGCCGTGGAGGAGGACCATATCGTCCGCATGGGCCTGCTCGCCTCGGGCGCGGCCCATGAGCTTGGCACACCGCTCTCGACACTCTCCGTCATTCTCAACGACTGGCGCCGGATGCCGGTGTTCAAGGCCGAGCCCGAGCTGATCGCCGAGATCGGCGAGATGCAGGCCCAGCTCGACCGCTGCAAGACCATCGTCTCCGGCATCCTGATGTCCTCGGGCGAGACCCGCGCCGAAAACCCCGGCTGGACGACGGTACGAGACTTCGTCGACGAGCTGATCGAGCAATGGCGCACGCACCGGCCGCCAATCCGGCTCGATTACGAGAACGCCTTCGCGCCCGATGCAGAGATCGTTTCGGACCCTGCCCTTAAACAGGTGCTGGGCAACCTGCTCGACAACGCGCAGGAGGCCTCGCCCGAGGCGATGGCGGTGCGGGTCGAGCGGCGCGGTCAGGACCTCGTCATCATTGTCGCCGACGAGGGCCCCGGCTTCCCGCCCGAGATCCTGGCCGGCATCGGCAAGCCCTACCGCTCGACCAAGGGCCGGCCCGGCGGCGGGCTGGGCCTGTTCCTCGTCAGCAATGTCATGCGCAAGTTCGGCGGCACGCTCGACGCGCGCAACCGCAGCCAAGGGGGTGCCTGCGTCACCGTGACCCTGCCCCTCGCCGCCCTCTCGCCCGTACAGGTCTCCGAGGAGGACGCCCGATGAGCGACGACAAGACGCTGCTGATCGTGGAGGACGATCCGGCCTTCGCGCCGGTGCTGCGCCGCTCCTTCGAGCGCCGGGGCTATGTGGTGCAGCATTGCGACGGCATCGAGAGCCTGCAGGCACTGCTGGAGACGGCGAGGCCCGGCTATGCCGTGGTCGATCTCAAGGTGGTCGGCGGCTCGGGGCTGGAATGCGTCAGGCTGCTGCACGAGCGCGACCCCGAGACGAAAATCGTGGTGCTGACCGGCTTCGCCAGCATCGCCACCGCGGTGGAGGCGATCAAGCTCGGGGCCTGCCACTATCTCGCCAAGCCAGCCAACACCGACGACATCGAGGCGGCCTTCGAGCGCGTCGAGGGTGATGCCGAGGTGCCGCTGACCCAGCGCCAGACGTCGCTGAAAAACCTCGAATGGGAGCGCATCCACGAGACGCTGGTGGAGAGCGACTTCAATATCTCCGAGACCGCCCGGCGGCTGGGGATGCACCGCCGCACGCTGGCGCGGAAGCTGGAGAAGCGGCGGCTGACCTGAGACGGGGTCGTCCGCAAATATATGACGGCGAAGCGGCTGAATCAGGCCGTTACGGCCTTGTTTGGCTGCCTTCTTCCCTCGATTGTCACATCGCTCACGGACACTGCCCAGAACGACGTCTCGACCCCGGGGGGAGGATGCGATGCGGCTTGCCGTCTACAATGTCGAAAACCTGTTCGACCGCGCCAAGGCGATGAACCTGGAAAGCTGGGACGAGGGCCGCCCCGTGCTCGAGCGGTTCGCAGCGCTTAACGCGCTGCTCGGCCAGATCTCCTACAGCGCCACCGACAAGACGCGCATGGCCGCGCTCATCGTCGAACTGGGCATGGAAAAGTCAGACACCGGCCCCTTCGTGCTGCTTCGCCGCAACCGCGGCGGGCTGCTGAAGCGCCCGCAGGCGGGCGGTGTCGAGATCGTCGCCGATGGCCGCGCGGACTGGGTGGGCTCGCTCGAATTGCGCGACGAGCCGATCAACGAGCACGCGATGCGCAACACCGCCCGCGTCATGGTCGATCTCAAGGCGGATGTGCTGGGCGTGGTCGAGGCCGAAAGCCGCCCGGTCCTGTCTGCCTTCAACCAGGAGATTCTGCCGGCGGTCGGCGGACAGCCCTTCCGGCATGTCATGCTGATCGACGGCAATGACGAGCGCGGCATCGATGTCGGGCTGATGAGCCGGGCCGGCTACCCGATCGGCCCGATGCGCAGCCATGTCGACGATCTGACGCCGGCGGGCGTGCCGGTGTTCTCGCGGGATTGCCCGGAATTCGAACTGACGACGCCGGGCGGGGCGCGCCTCGTGGTGATGGTCAACCACTTCAAGAGCAAGGGCTTCGGCAGCCAGGCGAGTTCCAATGCGCGACGCCGCGCCCAGGCCGAGCGGGTCGCGGCGATCTATGAGGGGCTGGTCGCAAGCGGGGCCGAGCATGTGGCGGTGATGGGTGATCTCAACGACACGCCCGGCAGCGCGCCGCTGCAGCCGCTGGTCGCGGGGACATCGCTGAAGGATATCTCCGCCCACCCCAGCTTCGACGATGGCGGGTTTCCGGGCACCTATGGCGCAAGCTCAGCCGGCAACAAGATCGACTACATCCTCCTCTCGCCGGCGCTGTTCGCGAAGGTGCGGAGCGGCGGCATCTTCCGGAAGGGGATGTGGCCGGGCGTGCGGCCGAAGAAATGGGAGGCCTATGCCGAGCTGAAGCGCCCCGAAGATGCGGCCTCCGACCATGCGGCCTTGTGGGTCGACATCGATCTGTGAACCGGCGCCAGGCCATGCGATCCTGCCGCCCCTGACAGGGGCTGACTCGTAAGCCTCCCATCCTGCCCGCAACAAGATACAGTTTCATGCGTTGCGCCCCGAGACGATGCGTCACGCGCGGGCACGGCAGGGGGGAATAGACGCATGGTGGAACTGGCCGGACCGCGGGAAAGTGATGCGGCCAAGGCGCTGCACGAGCGCTACGACACGTTGCATGACTGGCGCCGCCAGGTTGCCGACCTTTACGCGGCGGTACGAGCCATGAATGGTGAGGAAGGCTGGCGGCACTGGCGCAGCGTGCGCGACCGCCTCTTCCGCGAGCATCCGCAATCGCCGCTGTCCGCCGCCCGCCGGGCCCAGTTCCGCGGCATCGACTGCTTCGCCTACGATCCCGCTCTGCGCTTCACCGTGACGACCGTGCCGGCGCAGGGCCGCGAGGTGATCCGCGTCGAGGCCGGCAAGGACGGCACGATGACGCTGCTGCCCTTCGCCCTGACGGATGGGCTTTTGGAGCCGCTCGGCAAGGAACTCACGCTGTACTGGATCGAGAGCTATGGCGGCGGAGTCTTCCTGCCCTTCGGCGACGCGACCAATGGCCGGGACAGTTTCGCCGGCGGGCGCTACCTGCTCGACACGATCAAGAGCGCCGATCTCGGCAGCGACGGCGCGGGCCGGCTGATCCTCGATTTCAATTTCGCCTATTACCCCTCCTGTGCCTATTCGGAAGCCTGGGTCTGCCCGCTCTCGCCGCCCGAGAATCGCCTGACGGTCGCGATCCATGGCGGAGAACGAAACGCCGCCGGCTGACGCCAGCCGACGGCGATCTTTCTCTTCCGGAAGCGTGCGACAGCATCACGCGTCTTTGTCCCGCCCGATCCTTGCATCACGCCCCCTGCTTGCTAGCCTTGACCTCATGAGCCCTTCGAAGGAACCAGCCATGCGCTTTCTCAGAACGCTTCTCGGGGCTGCAGCCCTCCTCGCGACCGGCCTGACCGCAGCCTCCGCGCAGACGATCAAGATCGGATCGAAGAACTTCACCGAGCAGTTCATCGTCGCCGAGCTCTACGGCGCCGCACTGGAAGCCGCCGGCTTCAAGGTCGAGCGCAAGATCAATCTCGGCGGCACGCTGGTGGCGCATGAGGCGCTGAAGAGCGGCGCGATCGACCTCTATCCTGAATACACCGGCACCGGCCTCAACGCCGTGATGAAGGCGCAAGGGGTGACCGAGACCGACCCCGAGAAGGTCCGCGGCATGGTCAAGGCCTTCTACGAGAAGGAGTTCAACCTGACCTGGCTGAAGCCGTCAAACATCAACAACGGCTATGCGATCGTGGTCCGGCCGGAGACCGCCAAGGAGTTCAACCTCAAGACGCTGAGCGATCTCGGCAAGGCCTCGTCCAAGCTCCGGCTCGGCGCGGGCACGGAATTCGTCGACCGTCGCGACGGCATCAAGGGGCTGAAGGAGGTCTATGGTGCCGAATTCGCCGAGTTCAAGCAGTTTGCGGCGCTGCGCCTGCGCTACGAGGCGCTGAACCAGAAGCAGATCGAGGTCGCCAACGGCTTCTCGACCGACTGGCAGATCGCGGCCGACAAGTTCGTCGCGCTCGATGACGACAAGGCGCTGTTCCCGCCCTATTTCCTCGCCCCCGTGGTGCGCCCCGAGATCGCCGCCAACGAAAAGATCGTCGGCATCCTCGAAAAGGTCGGCGCCGCGCTCGACAACCCGACGATGCAGGAACTCAACCGGCAGGTCGAGGTCGACAAGAAGGAGCCGCGCACGGTGGCGGCGGCCTTCCTCAAGGCCAAGGGGCTGGTGAACTGAGCGCGGTGCCTGCGGCCGGCGCCGAGGCATCGCCCGCCGCCGTCATCCTCGGAGGCGCGCCTGTCGGGAGCGGGGCGGTCGTGGCCGTTGCGCGCGACGGCGCGCCGGTGCGTCTGCACGACAGCGTCGCGCCACGGCTCGAAGCCGCACGCGCGGTCGTGCTGCGGGCACTCGCACGGGGGGACAGCGTCTACGGCCTGACGACAGGGCTCGGTGCGGCTGTCGATACCCGGCTCGACGCGGACGCCATTCCCGCTTTCCAGGCCCGCGCCATCCGGGCGCGCGCCGTCGGCGTGGGTGAGCCGCTCTCGACGGTCGAGGTGCGCGCCCTGCTGGCGGCGCGGCTCGTCGCCATCTGTCATGGCGCGTCGGGCCTCTCGCCTGAACTGGCCGAGACGATCGCCGCCATGCTGAATGCCGGCGTCCACCCGATCGTGCGTCGGATCGGCTCGCTCGGCGAGGCCGATCTCAGCCCGCTGGCGCAGGCCTTCCTGCCGCTGATCGGCGAGGGCGAGTGCGAATTCCGGGGCGTGCTCCTGCCCGGCGGCGAGGCGATGGCAGCGGCCGGGATCGCGTTGCCTGTGCTCGGCCCCAAGGACGGGCTCGCTCTGCTCAACGCCAATGCCCAGAGCGTCGGCCTGGCCGCATTGGCCGTCGAGACGATGGCCAGCGCGCTCGATGCCGCCCTCGTCGCGGGTGCGCTGTCGCTGGAAGGCTTTCGCGCCAATCTCTCGCCGCTCGATCGCGATCTCGACGCGTTGCGTGGCATGGCGGGCCACAAGGTCGGCGTCAGGTTCCTTCGCAATCTTCTGGTCGGAAGCGATCTGTTCGAGCCGGGCCGCGCACGGCGGCTACAGGATCCGATCTCGTTCCGCTGCCTTGCTCCCGTGGCAGGACACGCGATTAACGCCGTCGCCTCCGCGAGCCTCGCCGTCGATAACGAACTCGCCAGCGCGCCCGACAGCCCGGCCGTGCTGGTGGAGCGCGATATCCTGCTCTCCAGCGTCAATTTCGACACCACCGAACTCGCCCTGACCTTCGAGGCGGCCGGTCTTGCGCTCTCCCATCTGGCGGCGACCTCGGCCGCAAGGATCGTCAAGCTGATGAACGCCGGCATGAGCGATCTGCCGCGCTTCCTGACGCGGCATGGCGGCTCGCATTCCGGCTTCGCGACGACGCAGAAGACCGCAGCCGCGCTGGAGGCCGAGATCCGCCATCTCGCCTCGCCGCTCGGCGCCATGACCTTGCCCGTGGCCGACGGCGTCGAGGATTATGCGCCGATGACGCCGGCCATCGTCGAGAAGACGCAGGCCATTGCCCGGCGCCTGACCCGGCTCGCGGCGGTCGAACTCGTGGTGGCCGCGGAGGCCGTCGATCTGCGCGGCGACATCAGGCTCGGGCGTGGAACCGCCGTTGCGCATGCTTTCGTGCGCGCTCATGTCGCCCGCCTCGACGACGACCGGCCGATGGGGCGGGACTACGAGGCGCTGGCGCTCGCCATAGAGGCCGGCGGGCTGATGCTGGCCGACAGCGCCGCGCCGACCGGGATCGAGCTATGAGCTGGACGATCGAGAACTGGGACCGGCTGCTGATCGCGCTGTGGGACCATATCCAGCTCGTCGGCGTCGGGCTGGCGATCGCGCTCGCCATCGGCCTGCCGCTCGGCGTGCTTTCGGCGCGGCGGCCGGGCTTCGCGCTTGTCGTGCTGCTGGTTTCGGGCGCGCTCTACACCGTGCCGGCTCTGGCGATCTTCGCGCTGCTGATCCCCTATCTGGGCTTGGGCTTCTGGCCGGCGATCGTGGCGCTCGTCGCCTATGCGCTCCTGATCATCATCCGCAATGTCGCGACCGGCCTGCAGGAGATCGCGCCCGACATCCTCGATGCCGCCGACGGCATGGGCTATGGCAAGTGGCGCCGGCTCTTCGCGATCGAGCTGCCGCTGGCGCTCCCCGTCATCATCGCCGGCATCCGCATCACCGTCGTCACGCAGGTGTCGGTCGCGACGGTGGCCGCCTTCATCAATGCCGGCGGACTCGGCGACATCATCTTCCAGGGCATCACCCAGGATTTCGGCGAGAAGGTTGTGGTCGGCGCGGTCGTGACCTCGGCGCTGGCGGTGTTCTGCGACGAGAGCCTGCGCCGGGTCGAGCTGCGGCTGCGCGCCAGCCAGGCGGAGGCCGCCTGATGGCCCAGTGGATCGCCGCCAACCCCAAAATCTTCATCGTCGCGCTCCAGAACCATCTCTGGCTGACCGGCGTGGCGCTGTCCGCCGTGCTGCTGATCGCGCTGCCGCTCGGCCTGCTGCTGACGCGCCAGCGCCGCTTCGCCAACGCCGCTATGGCGATCGTCAACATCCTGCGGACGGTGCCGTCGCTCGCCCTGCTGGTGATCATGCTGCCGCTGCTGGGCACCGGCTTCCTGCCCTCGGTGGTGGCGCTGACGCTCTACGGGCTGCCGGCGCTGCTGCTCAACACCTATACCGGCCTGACCGAGGTCGATGCCGACATCGTCGACGCCGCGCGCGGACAGGGCTTCTCTGACGCCCAAGTAATGACGCGCATCGAGATTCCGCTGGCGCTGCCGGTGATCTTCGCCGGCATCCGCACCGCGGCGGTGCAGATCGTCTCGGCTGCGACGCTCGCCGCCTTCATCGGCGGCGGGGGGCTCGGCGAGCTGATCACGGCCGGCATGGCGAATTTCAACTTTCCGCAGCTGATCGCCGGCGCCGTCGCGGTCGCCCTGCTCGCGCTCACGGTCGAGATCGGCTTTGCGGGGATCGAGCGCCTGATGACACGCCAGCTGCGGATGGGAGCCTCATGACGATCCGGCTGGAAAAGGTCACCAAGCTGTTCCCCGGCGTCGCCAGGCCGGCGGTGGACGCGCTCGACCTGACGATCGAGAGCGGACAGGTCTGCGTGCTGATCGGCCCGTCCGGCTGCGGCAAGACCACGACCATGCGGATGGTCAATCGGCTGATCGAGCCGACTTCGGGGCGCATCTTCGTCGGCGACCGCGACGTCACCCAGGCCGATCCGGTCGCGCTGCGCCGCCATATCGGCTACGTCATCCAGCAGATCGGCCTGTTCCCGCACATGACGATCGCGCAGAACGTGGCGACCGTGCCCAAGCTGCTGGGCTGGGAGCCGGCGCGCATCAAGGCGCGCATCGCGGAGATGCTGGACCTCGTCGGGCTCGATCCCGGGCAGTTCCTCGACCGCTATCCGCGCCATCTCTCGGGCGGGCAGCGCCAGCGCGTCGGCGTGGCGCGTGCGCTCGCCGCCGATCCGCCGGTGATGCTGATGGACGAGCCCTTCGGCGCCGTCGACCCGATCGTGCGCGGGCGGCTGCAGGAGGAATTCCTCGCCATCCTGAAGCGGCTGAACAAGACGGTGATCCTCGTCACCCATGACATCGACGAGGCGATCCGCATGGGCGACGTCGTCGCCATCCTGAAGGACGGGCGGCTCGTCCAGTACGACACGCCCGACCGGCTGCTGGCGGCGCCCGCCAACGACTTCGTCGCCGATTTCGTCGGCGCCGACCGGGCCCTGCGCCGGCTCTCGCTGGTGCGCGCGACGGAAGCCGTCGAGCCCGGCGAGGCGGCGGACGGCTTTGCGCTGCCGGGCACGCTCTCGGTGCGCGAGGTGCTGTCGGCGCTGCTGGCCGAGGGCCGCGATGCCGCGACGATCCGCAGCGAGGACGGCGCGACGCTGGGGCAGATCACGCTGGCGGGCATCCGGGCGCGGAGCGCGGAGACGACACTGTCCTGAATTCCACCCTCGCCGTCATCCCGGCCGAAGCGAAGCGGAGCGCCGGGATCCATCGAAGGGCGCCGCGCTCTCCGATGGATCCCGGATCTGCGCGGCTTCGCCGCTTGTCCGGGATGACGGAGAGGTTCAGTAGCCACCGTATTGGCGTTAGCCCGGTTGGCGATAACCCGCGCTATCCGCTGCATCCGCCTCTTCGACCAGCACGCGGTAGCCTTGCGGCTCGACGGCAGCAAAGCCCGATAGCCCGAGCCGGGCGAGGATCGCGCGTCCCTCTTCGTCCTGATGCGCGGCCAGCAGCGCCGCCTGCAACCGCGCGACGAGCGCCTCCCCGAGCCCGTCCGACGCCACCAGCAGCGGCATCGGCCGGGGAGCGGTCGTTTCGACGATGCGCAAGCGCGAGGCGGTGTCCGGCTCGGCCGCCAGCAGCAGGTCGTGGAAATAGGAATCGAGCGGGCCGAGATCGATCTCCTCGGCCAGCAGCGCGTCGATCACCCGCCGCGGTGTCAGCAAGGGCCCGATGCTCTTCGCATAGAGCCGTCCCCTCGCCTGCCAGTGCGGCAGGAGGTGGGTCCGCAGCGCGTTGAAGCCCGATTGCGAATGCGCGACCGTCCAGCCGAGGCGGCGGCCGAAACTGTCCACGAGCGTGGCGATGTCGCTGTCGGCCCGCACAACGAGATGGCTCGCGTAGAGCGGGCGCCCATCGCCCGAGGCGGGAACGGGCGCGGCGACAAGCCTTACGGGGAAACCACCGCGCGCGAAGGGGTAGCCACAGATGAAGGCGAGGCCGAGATCGTCGCGCCGCCAGAGGTCCTCCAGCGGCGCCGGCGCGGCATGCGGGATGACGGTAAGCGGAACGCCGGCCGTCTCCGCGATCCGGGCGAAGAGCGCCGTCCAGTTGGCCGCCGTCGCGGCATCGACGGCATACATGCGGGCGTTGGCGATGAGGCTCACGCGTAGCGCAGCCTCTGGCCGAGCCCCATGGTCTTCGCCTTCTGCAGCATGAAATGGCCGAGCGCGATGTCCGAGAGCGAGAGGCCGCGATGCCAGAACAGGATGGTCTCGTCCTCGCTCTCGCGGCCGGGTTTCAACCCGGCGACGATCTGGCCCATCTCGGCATGGAGGGTCTGCTCCGAGAGCTTGCCGGCCTCGACATGGGCGCGCAGGCTGCCGAAGGGGCCGCCCTTGCACTGGCCCCAATCGTCGACGACGAGCTTGTCCATGATGTCGGTCAGCGACAACTCGACCGCGCTCATCGTGCCGTAGGGCACGACGAAGGCGCCGGGCTTGATCCAGTCCGTCTTCAGCATCGGCTCGGGCGCAGTCAGCCGGGAGGCCTCGACGACGATGTCGGCGCCCTCGACGCAGCTCCGCCAGTCCTGCGTCACGACCACGCGCTTGCCGAGATCGGCCGAGAGGCGGGCCCCGAAGGCGTCGCGGCTTTCCGGGCGACGGGAATGGACGCGGATCTCGTCGAAATCGAACAGGGAGTCGAGCAGCCGGACGTTCCAGTAAGCCGTGCCGCGCGCGCCGACATGGCCCAGCACCTTCGAGCCCTTGCGGGCGAGATATCTGGCGCCGATCGCGGTGATGGCGCCGGTGCGCATATCAGTCAGATGGCTGCCGTCGACGATCGCGGTGGGGACACCGGTCAGCGGATCCATCAACAGCAGCAGGCCCATCTCTGAGGGCAGGCCCTGCTTGTAGTTGTCGACGAAGTCCCCGATCACCTTGACCCCGGCGCGGGCGATCGGGGCGCGGAAGGCGCCGCGCAGCACGTTGAAGTGACCGCTGGCGCCGGCCTTCGGCATCAGATGGACGCGCGGCTCGATCTCGGTCTGGCCGCGGCCCTGGGCGGCAAGACCTGCCTCGACGGCGGCAATGATTTCCGCATCGGTGAGCTTCAGCGCCTCGACGTCGAGCGCGTTGAGGAAGTCGATGTAAAGCGGCGGGTGGGACACGCGGCGAACCTCGGCAAGGGGGTCGGGGGCGGGTGAAGGCCGAGCATACACGGCTTCGCGCCCCTGCTCCGGCCTTTCGCGAGGACGGCGCATGCGCAGCAGGCGCATCGCCTTCAGGCTCGGGCGCCGCTGGCAAGGAACTTGCTGCCGTCCCGACGGGGGAACATCACGATCCGAGAGGATAGCGCGTGGACGCCTTCACCATGATCATTCTCGCCTGCGTCGCCGGCGAGCCGAAATGCACCTCCGCCCGCGTCGCGGAGACGCAGTTCACCAGCATCGAGGCCTGCGAGGCGCGGATCGACGCGATCGCCACGGAGATGACCCGCAAGCTCGGCCAGCGGCCGGAATTCAAGGGCCGCGAGGTCACCTACGACGTCAGCTGCATGGACCGGAAGCAGCTGCTGCAGACCTTCGGCATCGCCGATCTCGACACCTGACGGCGCGCTCCCGGCGTCATGTTGCAGACGCGCAACGAGGCCCCGCAAAGGCCGCCGGGATCGCACCGATGTGATGCCCGCCGGATTGCACCTGTGGCCGGACTCTGACAGGAAATTGAGGAGATGTTGACGTTTTCGCGTCAGCTTTTTGCCGTCCCCGCCCGCCGCTGCCCGAGGTCCCGATGAACCGCTTCTTCCGTATGGCCACACTGAGTGGTCTTGGCCTGCTCGCCCTCGCGACCACCGCCCGTGCCGAGATCGACCCGCTGACGCGCCAGCCGCTGTTCGTGTTCGAGGATCCGGCCAAGGCGCAGGCCACCGCCATCCCGCGTGAGATCGTGTCCTATGACGGCAAGCATCGCCCGGGCACCATCGTGATCAACACCAGCGAGCGTCGCCTCTATCTCGTGATGCCCGATGGCAAGGCGATGCGCTACGGCGTCGGCGTCGGCCGCCCTGGCTTCGACTGGGCCGGCGCCCAGACCATCACCCGCAAGCAGGAATGGCCGACCTGGACGCCCCCGGCCCAGATGCTGAAGCGCCGCCCCGATCTGCCGCGCTTCATGCCCGGCGGTCCGGAGAACCCGATGGGCGCCCGCGCGCTCTATCTCGGCTCGACCCTCTACCGCATCCACGGCTCGAACGAGCCGGAGACGATCGGCCAGGCGGTCTCCTCCGGCTGCATCCGCATGCTGAACGAGGACGTGATCGACCTCTACGAGCGCGTGAAGGTCGGCACCCGCGTCGTCGTCGCGCGCTGAACCGAAACCTCTGCATCCCATGCAAGGGCCGTCCTCCGGGGCGGCCCTTTCGTTTTGGCGCCCCCGGCTGGCATCCTGCTTGCGAGCAGGCAAGCCCGAACCTCGGCAGGATTGATCATGGACGACACCGTCAACGCTTTCGTATCCGGCACGATGGTGCCGATCGCCGGTCAAGCCGGCGGGCCGCTCGACGGCTTGAGCTTCGCGGTCAAGGACCTGTTCGACGTCGCCGGACTGCCGACCGGCGGCGGCAACCATGACTGGGCGCTGGCCCATCCGGTCCCCCAGCGCCACGCCTGGGCCGTCCAGACCCTGCTCGATGCCGGTGCCAGCTTCGTCGGCAAGACGATCACCGACGAGGTTTCGCTCGGCATCCTCGGCGAGAACGCCTTCGACGGCACACCGATCAACAGCGCGGCGCCCGAGCGGGTCCCGGGCGGCTCCTCCTCCGGCTCGGCGGCTGCCGTCGCCGCGGGGCTCTGCGACACCGCGCTCGGCACCGATACGGGCGGCTCGGTGCGCGTGCCGGCGAGCTTCTGCGGGCTTTATGGCATCCGCCCGACCCATGGCCGGCTGGACACGACCGGTATGCTGCCGCAGGCGCCGAGTTCCGACACCACGGGCTGGTTCGCGCGCGATGGCGAGACCTTCGCCCGCGTCTCGACCGTCCTGCTCGGCGAGGCGCCGGGCGCGCTGCCGACGCGGCTGCTGATCGCGACGGATGCCTTCGCCTTCGCCGACCCCGAGGTGGCGGAGGCGCTGCAGCCCATGGTCACGCGTCTGAGCCGGATCGTCGGCGAGGTGCGCGAGGATATCATGGCGCCGCAGGGCCTGTCCGTCTGGGCGCGGGCGCAGCGGACGCTGCAACCGGTCGAGGCCTGGAATACCTTCCGTCAATGGGTCGAGACGGCCAATCCGCGCATGGCCTTCAGCGTCGTCGCCGGCCTCCTCAACGGCGCGAGGATGCCCGAAGGCGAGCGGCAATGGGCGGAGATGATGCGGCTCGAGGCACGCGCACGGCTGCGCCATCTACTGCCGCCGGGCACCATCCTGTGCCTGCCCACGACGGCCTTCCCGGCGCCGCTGCGTGGGCTTTCTCAGCCCGTGCTTCAGCCGCTCAAGGACCGGATCAGCTGCCTGTGCGCGCAAGGCGGACTCACCGGCTCGCCGCAGGTCAGCCTGCCCGGCGCGACCGTGAACGGGGCCCCCGTTGGCCTCTCCATCATCGGCGGACGCGGCACGGATGCCACGCTGATCGCCGTCGCACGCGCCATGGGAGAAGCCGCATGACCGATCTCACCCCCAACCTGCCGGAAGTCGTCGCCGAGGTCTCGGCGCTGTTCGAGGCCTATGAGCAGGCGCTGATCGACAAGAACGTCGATGTCCTCGACGCGACCTTCTGGAACAGCCCGCACACGATCCGCTACGCGCTGCACGAGAACGGCTACGGCTTCGACGAGATCCATGCCCACCGCGTCGCGCGCCCGCCCGGACCGGGCATCAAGGAAAAGCGAATCCGTCTGGAGATCCTGACGCTGGGCCGCGACATCGCCACCGTGAACCTCGAGTTCAAGGTGCGCGGGCGCGACCTGATCGGCCGGCAGAGCCAGAGCTGGGTGCGCTTTCCGGAGCTGGGTTGGAAGGTGATCTCGGCCCATGTCTCGACAATGGACGGGCTGAAGCTCTACTGAGCCGCAGGCCCGAGGGAGGCCTTAGCGGCGGCGCAGCGGCTCGCGCGAGAGGCCCTGCGCCTCCAGCGCGTCGAGGTAAGCCTGGAACTTCGCCTCGCCCGTCTCGCCGAGCTCGCGCAGATAGTCCCAGCCGAAGATGCCGGTGTCGTGCATGTCGTCGAAGGTCAGCTTCACGGCATAGTGACCGACCGGCTCGACCTTGAGGATCTCGACCTCGCGCTTGCCGGGGATGGTCTTCTTCTGGGTCGGGCCATGGCCCTGCACCTCGGCCGAGGGGCTCTCGACCCGCAGCAGTTCCGCGGCCAGCGCATGGCTCGCCCCGTCGTCGAAGGTGACGTGCAGGGTGCGGCGGTCCTTCGAGAGACGGATTTCGGTCGGCCAGGACGACATGATGGGGCTCTCCGCTGACGGTCCGCGACGATCGCACCCGCTTGACCTCGGCGGCTGCAATGCCAATGTCTCCGGCTTAACGCAATGGCAGGGTGGGCGACGCCCCGCCTCAGACCCCGCCACTGAACGGACAGATGCCGATCGTGCTTCTCGACAGCCCTCTGCCTGATAACGCCACCAAGTCCGGGATCGCGCCGCTGGCGCGGCCGGTGCTGACCGATCCGTTCGGACGCGACATCTCCTATCTGCGGATCTCGGTGACGGATCGCTGCGATTTCCGCTGCGTCTATTGCATGTCCGAGGACATGACCTTCCTGCCGAAGCGCGACCTGCTGACGCTGGAGGAGATCGACCGCCTCGCCACCGCCTTCATCGCGCGCGGCACGCGGAAACTCCGCCTGACCGGCGGCGAACCGCTGGTGCGGCGCGACGTAATGAGCCTGTTCCGCTCGCTCTCGCGCCACCTGACCTCGGGCGCGCTCGAGGAACTGACCCTGACCACGAACGGCTCGCTGCTCGACCGTTATGCGCAGGAACTGGCCGATTACGGCGTGCGGCGGATCAATGTCTCGCTCGACACGCTCGAGCCCGACAAGTTCCGCCAGATCACGCGCTGGGGCGATCTCGACAAGGTGCTGGGCGGCATCGAGGCGGCGCGCAAGGCCGGGATGCGGGTCAAGATCAACGCGGTCGCACTCAAGGGCGTCAACGAGGACGAGATCGAGAGCCTGATGATTTGGGCTCATGGTCTCGGCATGGACCTGACCCTGATCGAGGTGATGCCGCTCGGCGAGATCGAGCCGGGCCGCATCGACCAGTTCCTGCCGCTCTCGGTGGTGCGGG